>JAKOWQ010000135.1 GCA_029781465.1 Pseudomonadota bacterium | reverse complement strand
CGTTTGCGTGGCGCGATCGCAGCGCCGGGCGTGAAATGGTGGTGTTCGATACGATCAGCGCCCCCAGCTTCCTGTCGAGCGCAATCCGGGCAATCGCGTCGATGTCGGCAGGCTCAAGATCGGGCGCGACCTTGAGGAACACCGGCGGTCCTGCCGCGCCACGGGCCGCGATCACGGCATCGAGCAGTTCGCCAAGCGCGGTCTCGTCCTGCAAGGCGCGCAGACCGGGGGTGTTGGGGCTCGAGACATTGACCGCAAGGTAGCTTGCCAGGGGTGCCATCAGCCGGGCCATGGTGGCATAGTCGGCAATGCGGTCGGCCGAATCCTTGTTGGCGCCGATGTTGATCCCCACAATCCCGCCGCGCCCCAGCCGCCGGGCGAGGCGCGTCACGGCGGCTTCGGCTCCGTGGTTGTTGAAGCCCATCCGGTTGATTACCGCGCGGTCCTCGGCGAGGCGGAACAGCCGCGGGCGGGGGTTGCCGCCCTGGGGCAGCGGGGTGATCGAACCGACCTCGACAAAGCCGAAACCCAGTCCGAGCAGGGCGTCGGGAACCTCCGCATCCTTGTCGTAACCGGCGGCCATGCCAAGCGGATTGGGAAAGCGCAGCCCGGCCACTTCGCACGCCAACGGGCCCTCGGTGCGCGCCCTGGCCAGCGCGGGCATGGCCTTGAGCGCGGCCAGCGACAGGCCGTGCGCGGTCTCGGCATCGAGCGCGAACAGCGCCGGGCGGATCAGGTGATAGAACATTGCCAGCGCCTATGGCAGCGAGGATGGACCGAGTCGATGCCTCGCGCGATGGCGGCGGCGATTGCACCGAAGCGGAGGCAATTTGCCTTGGCTGTCTGTCGATTTCCTACAATCCTGGCGCTCCTTCCTTGGCCTATTGCCCGGTTGCGACCCGAAGGGCTCACGGCGATTCGCCGTAGAGTTCTTAACTTCAAGCACGGCTCCCCGGCATGGCTGGGGGGCCGTTTTTTTGATCGCGATCGCAGTGGATTGCCAAACTCTTCCGACCGGCCTAGCGCAAACCGGAACGAATCATTCCGATTTGTGCGGAGCCACGCTTTCATGCGCCTTTCCAGCATGGCCGACTATGCCGTGATCACGATGAGTGCCGCTGCGCGCCATTGTGGGGGGATTCGCGTTTCCGCGGCGCGCCTGGCCGAGGAGACCGGCCTGCCCGCACCGACCGTGCAGAAACTGGTCAGCCGGTTGACCGCCGCCGGTCTGTTGCGCAGCACGCGCGGTGTTGGCGGCGGTCTCAAGCTCGCCCGCCCGGCGGCGGCGATCACCCTCGCCGATATAGTCGAGGCGGTGGAAGGTCCGATCGCGCTCGCGCCCTGCCATGAGGGCGGCCGCGCGGATTGCTCGCTCGAAACCTGCTGCACGGTCAAACCGCACTGGTCGCTGGTCAGCGCGGCGGTGCGCGGTGCGCTCGCGGACGTATCGCTTACCCGCCTGGCGGAGGCGCGGCCATGAGCGATGCCGTCAAGGATCAGGCCGCGCGCGATGCCGCCGCCAAGGTGGCGGATTACGAGCACGGCTGGTCGGCCGATATCGAACAGGAGTTCGCGCCCAAGGGGCTGGACGAGGACACCGTTCGTTTCATCAGCGCCAAGAAGAATGAGCCCGAATGGATGCTCGAGTGGCGGCTCAAGGCCTATCGCCACTGGCTGACCATGCCGATGCCGGATTGGGCCAAGCTGACCATCCCGCCGATCGATTACCAGGATGCTTATTATTACGCCGCGCCCAAGGCGAAGAAGAAGCTCGCCAGTCTGGATGAGGTCGATCCCGAGATCCTGCGGGTCTATGAAAAGCTGGGAATTCCGCTGGAAGAACAGAAGGTTCTTGCCGGTGTGGAGGGTGCGCGCAAGGTTGCGGTCGACGCCGTGTTCGACAGCGTCAGCGTCGCCACCACCTTTCGCGAGGAATTGAAGAAGGCCGGGGTGATCTTCCTCTCGATCAGCGAGGCGATCCGCGAATATCCCGATCTGGTGAAGCGCTGGCTGGGCAAGGTCGTGCCGATGCACGACAATTTCTTCGCGGCGCTCAATTGCGCGGTCTTTTCCGACGGGACCTTCGTCTACATCCCAGAAGGGGTGCGCTGCCCGATGGAGCTCTCCACCTATTTCCGGATCAATGCCGAGAATACCGGGCAATTCGAGCGGACGCTGATCGTGGCCGACAAGGGCAGCTATGTCAGCTATCTGGAAGGCTGCACCGCGCCGCAGCGCGACGAGAACCAGCTGCATGCCGCGGTCGTCGAACTGGTCGCGCTCGACGATGCCGAGATCAAGTATTCGACCGTGCAGAACTGGTATCCGGGCGATGCCGAAGGCAAGGGCGGGATCTATAATTTCGTCACGAAAAGAGCGCTTTGCCAGGGCAAGCGGAGCAAGGTGAGCTGGACCCAGGTTGAGACCGGATCGGCGGTGACGTGGAAGTATCCCTCCTGCGTGCTCAACGGCGAAGAGAGTGTGGGCGAGTTCTATTCGGTGGCCGTCACCAACAATTTCCAGCAGGCCGACACCGGCACCAAGATGATACACAACGGTGCCCGAACGCGCTCTACCATCGTCTCAAAGGGGATCAGCGCCGGGCGCAGCCAGAACACCTATCGCGGCCTGGTCCGCGTGGCGCCGGGCGCAGAGGGCGTGCGCAATTTCACCCAGTGCGATTCGCTGCTGCTGGGCAAGGACTGCGGCGCGCATACCGTGCCCTATATCGAGGTGAAGAACCCCTCTGCCCAGATCGAGCACGAGGCGACCACCAGCAAGATTTCCGACGACCAGCTGTTCTACGCGATGCAGCGCGGGCTGGATCAGGAAGCGGCGGTGGCGCTGATTGTCAACGGCTTCGCCAAGGAAGTGCTGCAGCAGCTGCCGATGGAATTCGCGGTCGAGGCGCAGAAGCTGCTGGGGATCAGCCTTGAAGGGAGCGTGGGGTGATTGCGCTTGCCGTCCTGATGGCCGCTGCGTTCAACGGCCCCGATTCCGCCCCGGCGCTCGATGCGGTGAAAACCTGCAACCGCGCCGCCATGACCGATCTGGCCAGGGCCGAACCCCATCGCCGCACGGAGTTCGCGGCGGCCGCCTATGCCGAACAGCAGGCAATCGCGCGTGAGCGGGCAATATTGCTCGCGCAGCAGGTTGGCGAGGCGACACCGGCGGGAAAGGCCTCGCTCGATCTCGCGCTGGCGCAGCTCGATGCGCGGCAAAAGCAGCTCGACGATGCCCATACCGTGGAATCCAGCTGGCGTGCGATGTTCGACGAATTGCGCGCCGACTACCTTGCAAACTGTGCCCAGACCAAGGGCGGGAAAATCCAATGACCAGGAAGAAACTCACCGTTCGCCCGCTCGAAGAGCGCGACCAGGCTCCCGCCTTGCAGAAGCGCGGGCGGGGCTGGGCGATCTCGGACAAGCGGCTCGATGCGATCCACGATCAGGCCCGGCGCAACAAGATGGAACCGACCGAGGCGCAGAAGGTACTCCAGGCCAAGCTGGGCGAGCAGGAGCTGGGCAAGTTCAAGCTGACCCGCCAGCAGGTGATCGGCTCGGCGATCGTCGATTTCGCCTGCAATCCGCTCAAGATCGCGGTGTCGATCGACGAAGGCGGCGATCCGGCGCTCACCGCGCGCCGCGACAAGAGCCTTGAGGCGGTGGGGGTCAGGCTGCTGCGCTTTGCCGCCGCCCGCGTGATCGAGGAACCCGATGCCGTGGTGGCGGAAATCCTCGCCGCGATGAAGGCCAGCTACGATGAACGCGGCCGCGCGCGGCGCCAGCACTACCAGACGCGCGGGGCGCCGCATGGCTATCAGGGCCGCAACCAGGGATGACCATGCTCCAGATTTCCAACCTCCACGCCACTGTCGCCGACAAGCCGATCCTCAAGGGCCTGTCGCTGATGATCAACGCCGGCGAGGTCCACGCGATCATGGGTCCGAACGGTGCGGGCAAGTCGACGCTGGGCTATACGCTGGGCGGGCGGCCCGGTTACGAAGTGACCGACGGCAGCGTGACCTTTGCCGGACAAGACCTGCTCGCGCTTGAACCGCATGAACGCGCTGCCGCCGGGCTGTTCCTGGGCTTCCAGTACCCGGTTGAGATTCCCGGCGTGTCCTTCGTCCAGTTCCTGCGCGAAAGTCTCAACGCCCAGCGCAAGAGCCGGGGGGAAAAGCCGCTTTCGGGCGGGGAGTTCCTCAAGCTCGCGCGAGAAAAGGCCGCGCTGCTCAGGATGGACATCGAAATGCTCAAGCGCCCGGTCAATCTGGGCTTTTCGGGCGGCGAAAAGAAGCGCGCCGAGATGGTGCAGATGGGGATCCTCGATCCCAAACTGGCGATCCTTGATGAGACCGATTCGGGCCTTGATATCGATGCGCTGCGGATCGTCGGCGAAGGGATCAACGCCGTGATGCGCAAGCCCGACAAGGCGGTGTTGCTGATTACCCATTATCAGCGTCTGCTCGATTACGTGAAGCCGGACTTCGTCCACGTGCTGGCCGGCGGGCGGATCGTGCGCACCGGCGGGCCGGAACTGGCGCTGGAACTCGAAGAGCGCGGTTATGAGGCGGTAGCGGCATGATGGTTCGAGACGGGCCTTCGACAAGCTCAGCCCCTCCTCACCACGAACGGAGAAAAGAAGAGTCCGTTTGTCCTGAGGGGCGGCTGAGGAGCCGCGAAGCGGCGTCGCGAAGACGCGTCTCGAAGGATATTCCCACCCGCCGGGATGAAGACTTCCGCTATGCGGATCTGGCCGCGCTGGCGCCGCTCTGGCCGGTCGAGCCGGAGCGTTTCGTGCTGGAAGCGGAGGAAGAGGCCGGGCTTGCGATCATCCATACCGGCGCCGATCCCGTGGTACGCGAAATCGAGCTGGACCTGGCGGCGGGCGCGAAGTTCGCGCTGCACCTGCTCAACGCCGGGTCGGCCTATGGCCGGTTCGTGATCAAGGCGCAGCTGGGCGCGGGGGCCGAATTCCACCTTGGCGCGGCACAGCTGGGCAGCGCGGGTCAGGTGTTGGAAGTGGTGAGCGAAGTAACCCACGCCGCCCCCGATGCGATCAGCCGTCAGGTGGTCCGCTCGGTCGCGGGAGGCAAGGCAACGGTCAATTATCTGGGCAAGGTGCTGGTCAAGCCGGGTGCTGACGGGACCGATGGCGAACAGTCGGTCCGCTCCATGCTGCTGACCCGCACCGCCACCGCCAACAACCGCCCCGAGCTGGAAATCCACGCTGACGACGTGAAGTGCGCGCATGGCTGCGCCGTGGGTGAGCTCGATGCCAATGCCCTGTTCTACATGGCCCAGCGCGGGCTGCCGCCCGAAGAGGCCAAGAAGCTGATGCTTCAGGCTTTCGTTGCGGAGGCCTTCGTCGGTGCGGCAGACGGGGATGCACTGCTCGAACAGGCCACCGCCGCGCTGGAGGCGATCCTGTGAACCTTCGCCGCGAAGAATTTCCGGGCCTGGCAGGCGGTTGGCACTATCTCGATTCGGCGGCCACCGCGCAGAAGCCGCAGGCAGTGATCGACGCCTGCACCGCGGCCCTGGGGCGCGATTACGCCACGGTCCACCGCGGGGTCTATGCCCGCTCGGCGGAGATGACGCTGGCCTTCGAGGCGGCGCGCGGCAAGGTCGCGGCGCTGATCGGCGGCCGCGCCGACGAGATCGTCTTTACCCGCGGCGCGACCGAGGCGATCAATCTGCTGGCCTATTCCTGGCCCCGCAAGGGCCGGGTGCTGCTGAGCCAGCTGGAACATCATTCCAACATCGTGCCCTGGCAGCTGGCCGGATGGCAGGTCGATGTCTGCCCGCTCACCGCCGACGGGCGGGTCGATCTCGACGCGGCGGAGGCCATGCTTACGCGCGAGCACACGATGGTTGCCTTCGCGCATGTTTCCAACGTGCTTGGCTCGGTGCTCGATGTGGCCCGCGCGGCGGATCTTGCGCACCGGGTCGGGGCCATGCTGCTGCTCGACGGGTGCCAGGCGGCGGCCCGGCTGCCGGTCGATGTTGCGGTGTTGGGCTGCGATTTCTACGCTTTTTCCGCGCACAAGCTTTACGGTCCGACCGGGATCGGGGCGCTGTGGGGCAGGGCGGAGCTGCTCGATGCCATGCCGCCCTGGCAGGGGGGCGGGGCGATGATCGACCGGGTGACCTTTGCGCAGACCACCTATGCGCCAAGCCCGCAGCGCTTCGAGGCCGGCACCCCGGCGATCGTCGAGGCGATCGGATTTGGCGCGGCGGCGGACTATGTCGGCGCGATCGGGCTCGATGCGATCCGCGAACACGAGGCGGGGCTGGTTGCCAAGCTGCGCGCGGAACTGCGCCAGCGCAACGATGTGACCCTGTTCGGGCCGGAGCAAAGCGCGGGGATTGTCAGTTTTGCGATGGACGGGGTCCATCCGCACGATCTGGGCACCATATTGGACGAGGAAGGCGTGGCGATCCGCGCCGGGCATCACTGTGCCCAGCCGCTGATGGATCATCTCGGGGTGCCGGCCACGGCGCGAGCCAGTTTCGGGCTCTATTCGGATGAAAGCGATATCGCCGCGTTGCTGCGCGGGATCGAAAGGACACGGAGGATCTTCGGGTGACTGGCTCTGAAGAAATCGGGGAATCCAAGTTCACTGTCGAACGGGTCGAAAGCGTCGCTCCGCCGCCGCGGGCACGGGTCGACGACGCCGAGACTCCGGCCGAAAAGCTTGAGCGCAAGCGCGACTATCTTGAAGGGTTTCTTGCCGAAAAGGCCCCGGGTGCGGCCCCGGGCGAACCGGGCGGCGATCTTTACGAGGCGGTGATCGCCGCGCTCAAGGACATCTACGATCCCGAGATCCCGGTGAACATCTATGAGCTGGGGCTGATCTACGGGGTCGACGTGTCCGCCGAAGGTGCCGTTGCCGTGACCATGACTCTGACCACCCCGCATTGCCCGGTCGCCGAATCGATGCCGGGCGAGGTTGAACTCCGGGTCGGTGCGGTGCCCGGGGTGCGCGATGCCGAAGTTCATCTGGTGTGGGATCCGCCGTGGGATCCCTCGATGATGAGCGACGAGGCCCGGCTCGAACTGGGGATGCTGTGATGTCTGCCACTGCCCGCCAGCGCCCCGCCGCCGTGATCCTCACCCCCGCCGCCGAGGCGCGAATTGCACGGCTGATGGCCCAGGCGCCCGAAGGCGCGATCGGGGTCAAGCTGTCCACTCCGCGCCGGGGCTGCTCGGGGCTGGCCTATTCGGTCGACTATGTCAGCGCGGCCGATCCGCTCGACGAACGGATCGAAACCGCGGGAGGGCTGTTCTTCATCGACGGCGCCAGCGTGCTCTACCTGATCGGCAGCACGATGGACTGGCAGGAAGACGATTTCACCGCCGGGTTCGTGTTCCAGAACCCGAACGCCAAGGGCAGTTGCGGCTGCGGGGAAAGCTTTACGGTCTGATTCGGGGAGTCCCCATCAGATCAGCGGATTCTCGCCGGTTTCCTCGGCGATGAACTGAAGCAGCGCCTTTTCGAGCGGATCGAGCTCCTCGTCGGCATCGACATGGTCGAGCAGCCACAGCTCCTCCGCATCGGTCAGCTGTGCGGCTTCCTCTACCTCGGCCTCTAGCTCCGATCCGTGTGTGCCCAGATCGAGCAGGCTGCCAAAGGCCGAGCCGACGTTGTCATCGACTTCGCTGCGCAGCATCCGGCCAAGGAAAGCGCCGATCCCGGCTCCCTCGGCGTTCATGAAGGCTTCCAGCTCAACCGCGCGCTGCTTGTCGAGCGGTTCGTGGCCGCCAAACCCGAGCAGGAAATTGGCCACGCCCTGGACGAACAGCTTCTCCCACTCATCGGCGTTGTTGTCGTAAAGCGTCGCGTCCTTGATGCGGAACAGCATCTCGGCCTCGGCCTTGCTCACGCTTGCGGGGCGATCGCCGCCCGCCGCGAAGATCATGCGGCGCAGCAAGGCGCATTCGGTGCCATTGACGCCGCCCGGATCAAGCTGGCCGGTCCGGGTCGGCCCCTCGCCCGAGATTACCGCGTCCTCGATCTGGCGCAGCGCATAGGCCTTGAGGCTGGCGGGCGTGCTGGTGGCCTTTTCGAGCACCTTCACCAGCAGTTCGAGCTCGGTCATGGTCGCGACGCGGCCGTCGCGGTCGATCCGCGCGACCAGCTCCTCGGCCATGATCTCGTCGACATAGCCCTTGGGGTGAACGGTGTTGACGATGAATTCGGTCAGCGCCTCGACAAAGAAATCGCACCATTCAGCCGACGGATCGACAAGGTGCTCGTTGGCGCTGAACAACGCCTCGGCTTCCTCGGGATCCATCTTGCCGTCGGCCCAGCCGGCCTGGCGCAGCGCGAGGATTTCCTCGGCTCCGATCACCCCGTCGGCAGCTGCCTGAACGGCAATATCGCGAAAATGCATGCTCATGGCGCAAGGGCCCCCTTGGTTTCCTTTCAGGGGGCTTGTGGCGCAGTAACCTTAAATCCCGGTTAGCGCCGCCGCAGCGCCGCGATGCAGGCGGCATCGCTGACATCCTGGGCGTCGCTGGCGCGGCGCGCCTCGACATAAGTCGCCTCGGGCTCGTGTCCGGGGGCCGGGGGATAGAGAAACACATCAAGCACGCAAGCCGCGCCGGCGAACTGCAACTTGCGGGCATCGCCTTCGTAAACGTCGAGCCGCGCCGCGCCGAACTGGCCGGTCAGCTCGTTGGCCGTTGCCCCGATCACCCCCTCGAGCCCGGGAGCGACCTGCCGCTTTGCGGCGGGCGGCGGGGTGCGCAGGAGCGGGCGGACCACCGGCTGGGCAGCGGTGTCCTGCGCGCGCGGCGGCTGGGGTACCGGGCGCGAGGCCGCGGTTTTGACTCCTTCGCCGCCGCAGCCGGCCAGCAGCAGCGCGAGAGCGGGAACGAAATGCGCGCGTCTGTTCATGCCGCGCGGCTTTGCCCCCTTGCGCGGCGCTGTCAACGCGTCAGCACCTTGCCCTGCGCCGACATGCCCGCTAGGCGCGCCGGAACCAAGCCCTTCAGCGCCAAGGAATTGCCATGTCCGCACCCCGTACCGACGTGATCGCCATCGGCAACGCGATCGTCGATGTCATGGCCCCGTGCGAGGACGGTTTGATCGATGCGCTCGGGCTGGTGCGCGGGGGAATGACCCTGATCGATACCGAGCGCGCCCATGCGCTCTATGATGCCATGGGCCCCGCGCGCGAGATTTCGGGGGGATCGGCGGCCAACACGCTCGCCGGGCTGGCGGCGCTGGGCGCGCGCTGCGCCTTCATCGGCCAGGTCGCCGAGGACCAGCTGGGCGAGGTTTTCGCTCACGACATCCGCGCCGGGGGAATCGAGTTTGCAACCCCGGCCCGGCCCGGCAATCCGCCCACGGCGCGGTGCCTGATCTTCGTCACGCCCGACGGCCAGCGCACCATGAACACCTATCTGGGCGCCTCGCAGTTCCTGCCGCCCGAAGTGCTTGACGAAGCCGCGATTCGCGATGCCAAGATCCTCTATCTCGAAGGCTACCTGTGGGATCCCGAGGAACCGCGCGCGGCGATGCGCCGGGCGATCGCGGCGGCCAAGGATGCCGGGCGCAAGGTGGCCTTCACTCTCTCGGATGCCTTTGTGATCGAGCGCCACGGCGCCGATTTCCGCGCGATGATCGAAACCGGCGAAATCGATATCCTGTTCGCCAACCATGTCGAGCTGGCGGCGCTTACCGGGCACGACGATTTCGATCGCGGGCTGGCCGAGCTGGCCCCCAAGGTGCCGCTGCTGGTGGTTACCCGCAGCGAGAAGGGGGCGGTTGCCATGGCCGGAGGCGAGCGCTTCGCCGTGCCTGCCGAGCCGGTTGAACAGGTGGTAGACACCACCGGCGCGGGAGACCTGTTCGCGGCCGGATTCCTGTTCGGTCACGTGCGCGGCCGCGCGGTGCAGGATTGCCTGACGCTGGGCGCGGTCTGCGCGGCCGAGGTGATCTCGCACTACGGCGCGCGGCCCGAAGCCGACCTTCCCGCGCTGGTTGCCACGCGATTCTCTTAAGTTTTTGGTAAAAAATGCAATTTCCCATTTGCTAGGAGCGGGGAGATTCGATTAGGGTTGGGCCGCCTTAAACCATAGGGGGCATTACCATGCGCAAGACCGTTCTCGTACTCGCTACCGTTGCCAGCTCGCTGGCGCTCGCTGCCTGCAGCAAGGGTGAAGAAGCCGCTCCGGCCGCCACCGAAGAAGCCGCGCCGACCGACGCCGCGACCGACGCCGCCGCCGCCACCGATGCTGCTGCCGCGACCGACGCTGCCACCGACGCCGCGACCGACGCTGCCAAGATGTAATTTTCGCCCGGCCGGTAACGGCCTGGCACCAGCGGCGCCTGCCCTCCGGGGTGGGCGCCGTTTGCGTTTGAAATCCCGCGAGCGGGCAGCAAAGCGTTAGCAATCGTGCGCTATGAGCGCACCGATGCTGAGCTGCACCCCGCCCGCGATTCCGCTCGATCCGGTCTCGCTCGATCGTCCCGAGGGGGCAGGGGCGTTGCTGCTCGGCTGGGCCCGGCTCGAATCGCGCGCCAGCCTGCCGACCCAGGACGCCCGCTTCGTCCTCGCGTTGGGGCAGACCTTGCTCAAGCAATCGCCGATCATGCTTTTCCAGGCCGGCTTGCCAGACCGCCCCGCGGCGATGCTGGCCTTGTGCCGCTCCGCCGGGGTCATGGCGCGCTGGAGGCTGCCCGGTGCCCGCGAGATCTATGAGCCCGGCGACGCGCTTTGCCGCGACAATGAGACGGCCGCTGTGCTGGCCCGGCAGATCGTTGCCCAGGGGCGCCCGCTCGATCTTGACCGGGTGCCCGCCGTTTCCCCCCTGATACCGGCGCTGCGCGAGGCGATGAAGGGGCGCGGATGGCTGCGGCTGCGCCCGGCGGCGCCGTGCCCGCGAATCGAACTCGATCCAACCTGGGGCGAGCCGGAAAGCCGTTTCAACGCGGGGCGTCGCTCGGATTTCCGCCGGGCCACGCGCCGGGCCGCCGAATTTGGCGCGGTTGCCTTCGAGCTTGCGGCGCCCACGCCCGAGCAGTTCGACACCCTGTTTGACGAAGCGATCGGCGTTGAACTGCAGGGCTGGAAGCGCCAGGCCGGGACCGCGATCGCCAGCGATCCGGGCAAGGAGGCGTTCTTCCGCGAATACCTGCGATCGGCCGCCGAGGCCGGAACCCTGCGGATTGCCTTCCTGCGGATCGATGGCAAGGCCGCCGCAATGCAGCTCGCGGTCGAATGGGCGGGCCGCTACTGGCTCTACAAGATCGGCTATGACGAGGCCTATGCGCGCTGTTCGCCGGGCACCTTGCTGATGCTCCATACCCTCGGCGAGGCGGCGCGGCGCGGCCTGCGCGGCTACGAACTGCTCGGCGAGGCCGAACCGTGGATCGCCGAACTGTGGACGCGCGAGCACGGCGCATGTCTGCGGCTGCGGACCTATCCCTTCAACCTGCGGGGGGCCGCGGCCTTCGCGTGCGATGCCCTGGCCTGGACCGGTCGGCGCATGGGGCGGGCCGGGCGATGAAGTACACGCCCGTCAGCCTGCTGCGCGATGCCCGTTATGCCCTGCCGGGGCTGGCTGGCGGAGCCTTGCCGCCCCCCGGCCCGGCAGAGGCAGCGCGGCTCTGCGCAGGCTTTGCCGCGCGGGGATTGACGGGCGTGGCGGGCTATTTCCAGGCCGACGATGCCGCGCCCGAAACCATCGTTGCAGCCTATCGCGAGGTTGCCGCCCTGCTGATCGCCGCCGGCTGCGAGGCCTACCTTTCGGCCAAGGCGCCGCCGCTGGGCTTCGATTCCGGCCACCTGGGCGCGATCGCCGCCGCCGGGCTGCCGCTGCTGCTCGACGCGCAGAAGGAACAGCAGGCGCAGCAAACCCTGATGCTGGCCCTCTCCATGCCGGAAACCGGCATGGCCCTTCCCGCACGCTGGCGCCGCTCGGCAGCCGACGCTGCGGCGCTGCGCGATGGGCCGGGTCGGATCCGGCTGGTCAAGGGCGAATGGGCCGATCCGGCGGGCGATGTGGCCGATGTCGCGGCCAATTACCTGGCCCTCGCGGCACTGCTGGCGGGGCGCAAGGCGCCGGTGGCGGTCGCCACCCACGATCCCGATCTGGCCGAAGCCGCGCTGACCCTGCTCAAGGCGGCAGGAACCCCGTGTGAGCTCGAGCAACTGCGCGGCCTGCCGCGCAAACGCACTATGGCCGTGGCGGCACGGCTGGGCGCTCCGGTGCGGATCTATTGCCCCTTCGGCCCCGGCTGGTGGCCCTATGCGATCGACAAGGCCCTGGGGCGCCCCTACCTGCCGCTGTGGGCGGTGAAGGACTGGATGAGCTAACCGCGCGCGATCCCACCTATCGCATCTGGCTTCCCATAGCGGACGACCACCGAAGTCTGAATCGCCCCCTTACTCTTTCGCTTCCCTTGCCACTTCGCGCCAGCCTATGTCGCGGCGGCAGAAGCCTTCGGGGAACCGGATCGCATCGACTGCGGCATAGGCCCGTGCCTGGGCTTCGGTGACGCTGGCGCCGCGCGCGGTTGCGTTGAGCACCCGGCCGCCATTGGCAACCAGCTGGCCCTCCGCCACGGCGGTTCCGGCGTGGAACACCTTGGCCCCGGCTCGTTCGGCGGCATCGATCCCGGAAATCGCGCCGCCCTTTTTCGGAGTGCCGGGATAGCCCTGCGCCGCCATCACCACGGTCAGCGCGGTATCGGGCGAGAAGCGCGGGGGCTGGAGCGTGGCGAGCCGGTTTTCCGCCGCCGCCAGCAGCAGTTCGGCGAGATCGCTCTCCAGCCGCATCATCAGCACCTGGCACTCGGGATCGCCGAAGCGGCAGTTGTATTCGATCAGCTGAACGCCATTCTTGGTCAGCATCAGCCCGGCATAGAGCACGCCCGAATAAGGCATGCCTTCGGCCGCCATTGCCCGCACCGTGGGCACCACGATCCGTTCGAGCGCTTCGCCTTCGAGCAGCGGAGTGAGCACCGGGGCGGGACTGTAAGCGCCCATGCCGCCGGTATTGGGGCCGGTATCGCCATCGCCCACCCGCTTGTGGTCCTGCGCCGAGCCAAAGGGGACCACGGTGTGCCCATCGGTGATCGCGAAGAAGCTCGCCTCCTCGCCCTCGAGGAATTCCTCGATCACCGCCTCGGCTCCGGCTTCGCCGAAACGGCCGGAAAAGATCTCGCGCACGGCTTCCTCGGCTTCGGGAAGGGTCATGGCCACGGTCACGCCCTTGCCCGCGGCGAGGCCGTCGGCCTTGACCACCACCGGGGCGCCAAAGCGGGCAAGCGCGGCCAACCCTTCGGCTTCGCTGGCCACCCGCTCGAAAGCGCCGGTGGGGATGGCATGGCGGGCGCACAGCTCCTTGGTGAAGGCCTTGCTGCCTTCCAGCTGGGCCGCCGCCCTGCCCGGGCCGAATACAGGCACGCCCACGCCGCGCAGCGAATCCGCCAGACCGTCGACCAGCGGCGCCTCGGGGCCGATCACCACCAGGGCGATGCGGTGCGCCTCGCAGAAATCGAGCACCGCGCCGTGGTCCGCCGCATCGAGCGCGACACATTCGGCATGGGCGGCAATCCCGGGATTTCCGGGGGCAGCGTAAAGCTTGTCGCACAGCCGGGATTGCGCCAGCTTCCACGCCAGCGCATGCTCGCGCCCGCCCGAACCCAGAAGCAGGATATTCATGCCCTCGCCGCCCTATTCCGATGATCAACCCGCCGGGCTGGTAGCGAAGGACTCCGCCGGGGACAACGCCGCAGCGCTGTCGGTCAGCGAGATTTCCGCCCTGCTCAAACGCACGGTCGAGGATCGCTTCGGCTTCGTGCGGGTGCGGGGCGAGCTTTCGGGGGTCAAGCGGGCAGCCTCGGGCCATGTCTATATGGCCCTCAAGGACGAGAACGCGCGGCTCGATGCGGTGATGTGGCGCGGCACCACCCAGCGCCTCGCCTTCCAGCCGGAAGACGGGCTTGAGGTGATCGCCACCGGCAAGCTCACCACCTATCCGGGGCGCTCGAACTACCAAATGGTGGTCGAGCGGATGGAGGTTGCGGGCGAGGGCGCGCTGCTCGCCCTGCTCGCCAAGACCAAGGCCCGGCTTGAGGCCGAGGGGCTGTTCGATCCCGCGCGCAAGCGCCGCCTGCCGTTCCTGCCGGGGACGATCGGGGTGGTGACATCGCCCACTGGGGCGGTGATTCGCGATATTCTCCACCGGCTTGCCGATCGCTTTCCCAGTCGTGTGCTGGTCTGGCCGGTGCTGGTCCAGGGCCAAGGGGCGGCCGAACAGGTCGCCGCGGCGGTGCGCGGGTTTTCCGCCCTGCCGCCGGATGGGCCGGTGCCGCGCCCCGATGTGGTGATCGTCGCGCGCGGGGGCGGCTCGATCGAGGATCTGTGGGCCTTCAACGAGGAGGCCGTAGTCCGCGCGATCGCCGCCAGCACGATCCCGGTGATCTCGGCAGTCGGGCACGAAACCGATACCACTCTGGCCGATTTCGCCGCCGACCTGCGCGCGCCGACCCCCACCGCCGCCGCCGAACTGGCCGTGCCGGTGCGCGAGGAGCTGCGCGCGCAGCTGGGCGAACTGGGGCTACGCCAGCGCCGCGCCGCCACCCGGCCCTTGCAGCTCGGGCGCGAACGGCTGGCGGTGCGTGCCGAGCGGCTGCCCGCCCCGCACGAGCTGGTGGCGCCGCACGCCCAGCGGCTCGACGAGCTGGCGGAACGGTTGCGGCGCGGACTGGGCGAGCGCACCCATGTCGCCCGCGCCGAATTGCAGAAGGTGGCGGGGCGGCTTTCCTTGCCGCTGCTCTCCGCGCGGCTGGCGCGCGCGCGCGACCGGCTTGAGGCATTGGCGCGCCTCGCCCTCTCGCTCGATCCCGACCGGGTGCTGCAGCGCGGCTATGTGCGGGTCACCGGTAGCGACGGGAGAACCCTGGTCAGCCGCGTCGCCGCCGCCAGGGAGGCCGCGCTGCTGCTTCATTTCCGCGATGGCGAGCTGGCGGCGGTGCCGGCCGGCGAAGCGCCCAGACGTGCCTCGCCCAGGGTCAAGCCACCGCCGCCCGAGCAGGGCAAATTGCTCTGAAAGCCGGCCTGGGCTAAGATGCCGCCATGTTGATGAACTCCGCCGACCGCGCCGCTACCCTGCTTTACCAGCCCAACGGCTTTCGCGTGCTCAAACCGGGCAACCATGTGATCTGCGCGGTCAGCGCAGCGGAAATCCCGCTTGAGGCGCTGCGCTACTGGAGCGTCGAACGGCAGGAGGCCTACGCCGGTCCTGCCGAAGCGGTGAAACGGCTGGTGGGCGGCGCGTGATGCGCCGGTTCCTGATCGCGGCAGGTGTTGCCGGACTCGGCTGTGGCGCCCTGTGGGCAAGCGGAATCGCCGCGCGCGCGGCCGAGGCGCTGGGCGCATCGTCCGCGCCGGACTTCGCGCTGGCCGGCGAATTGACCCAGGGCGGCTGGGCGCGTGGATCGGCTCCTGCCGGAACCCGGATCAGTTTTGCGGGCAAGGACGTGCCGGTGGCGCCCGATGGCCGCTTCTTCATCGCCTTCGATCGCGACGCGCCGGGCAAACCGGTGCTTTCCGCCACGCTGGCCGGGGGCCGCGCGGTGCAGCGCG
This sequence comes from Pseudomonadota bacterium, assembly GCA_029781465.1. GTDB lineage: Bacteria > Pseudomonadota > Alphaproteobacteria > Sphingomonadales > Sphingomonadaceae > Novosphingobium. The sequence goes on along the minus strand of JAKOWQ010000135.1, from coordinate 9,943 downwards.
AACTGACGATCGCCCCGCGTGCCTGGCAGATCGAACATATCCCGATCGGGCCCAAGCCCGGCACCCCGCCCAACCCCGAATATCAGAAGCGGCGCGAGGGCGAGCTGGCCCAGATCAACGCCGCGCGGCGCACCGATCACCTGGTCGAGGGTTGGCGCCAGAAATTCATCTGGCCGGTGCACGGAAGACTTTCGGGGCGCTTCGGATCGCAGCGGATCTACAACGGCACCCCGGGCAGCTACCATTCGGGGATGGACATCGCCACCGGCGCCAGCGGCACGCCCTTCGTCGCCCCCGCCGACGGAGTGGTGATCCTGGCCGCCGAAAGCCCTTTTTCGCTCGAAGGACGGCTGCTGATGATCGATCACGGGATGGGGCTCAACTCGGCCTTCCTGCACTGCTCGAAGCTGGCCGTGAAGGTGGGCGATGTGGTGCGCCAGGGGCAGTACATCGGCAACATCGGGATGACCGGGCGCGCGACCGGTCCGCACCTGCACTGGTCGATCAAGTGGCGCGACGCGCGGCTCGATCCGTCGCTGTTCGCCGGGGCCACGCCGACGCCGCGCTAGGCAAGCAAATCGCCTCAATTGCGCGAGTGAGGGCATTTTGCGCACGATTGTTTCGTCGCGGTTGCAGTCCTGTGGCAGCGCTGCAACAGCCCCGCGCCGAATGACGGAAAAGCGGGAAAAATCTTTGCTCCCACCGTGCCTTTTCGCCATTGACCGCCGATCGATCCGTATTCCGGGCGGGGCTTTGCAGTGCCCGGGTGTGGGGAAGACAGGGAATCCGCGCGGCTCCTCGCGGGATTTACACAGAGGGACTGACCTGTGAAAAAGCAAACCATTACCGCTCTCAAGGCCAGCGCCGCCCCGGTCGTGCTCGGCCTTGCGCTGATCAGCACGCCGGCCTTCGCGCAGGACGCTGAAGACGATGCGGCCGCTGCCGACCAGACGATCGTCGTCACCGGCACGCTGATCCGCAACCCCAACCTGGTCCAGGCCAACCCGGTCAACGTGACCACGGCCGATGCGATCGAACTCAAGCAGTCGAACCTCGCCGAAGAAGTCCTGCGCGAAATCCCGGGCGTTGTCGCCAACATCGGTTCGGCGGTGAACAACGGCAACGGCGGTTCGTCCTACGTCGACCTTCGCGGCCTCGGCTCGAACCGCAACATCGTCCTGCTTGACGGCAACCGCATCGTCCCGGTTGACCTCACCGGCCGTGTCGACCTCAACAACATCCCGCTGGCGCTGGTCAGCCGGGTTGACGCGCAGACCGGCGCGGCGGTGACCACCTATGGCGCCGACGCGATCACCGGCGTGGTCAACTTCGTCACCCGCAAGGATTTCGCCGGCGTCGAACTCGCGGTGGGCGATCAGATCACCCAGCGCGGCGACGGCAACTTCTTCCGCGCCGACCTTACCGTGGGCGCCAACTTCGACGATGGCCGCGGCAACGCGGTGCTCTCGCTCGGTTACCAGAAGTCGGACCCGGTCTATCAGGGTGACCGCGATTTCTCGGTCGACCAGATCAGCTCTTACTCGGGCGGTCCGGCTGGTTCGGGCACCTCGGTTCCGGCGCGCTTCGCCGGTACCCGTCCGCTGATTTCCGGCACCAGCACCCCCAACACCACGCCTGAATCGCTGTTCACGGGCTATGGCACCGATGGCAAGCCGATCTACGTCACCAACACTGGCGGCGCCACCAACGGCGGTCTGCGCCAGGTCAACTCGGCCGGCGCGGGCGTGGGCACGTTCCACTTCTTCAACTTCAACCCCTACAACGTCTTCCAGACTCCGTTCACCCGGTACAATATCTTTGCCCAGGCGAACTACGAGATCTCGGACGCGGTGGAAATCTACACCCGCGGCATGTTCTCGAAGAACACCGTTTCGACCATCATCGCGCCTTCGGGTTCGTTCGGTGGTTCGGTGGCGATCAACCTGAACAACCCGTTCCTGCCCGCCACGCTGCGCAACCAGTTCTGCGCCTTCGACGTCAACCCGCGCCCGGACATCTACACCCCGCGCTTTGACACCGCGACCTGCGCCGCCGCCGCTCTGGCCACCGGCCCCTCGGACCCGCGCTACCGCGTGATCGGTTCGGGCGGTGTCACCGTTCCGTTTGACGTCAACAACGATGGCGTGATTTCGGCCGGTGAAGGGTACAACAACAACCCGGGCATCACCTTCAACCGCCGCTCCACCGAAGTAGGTCCGCGTATCAGCGATTACAGCACCTCGGTGTTCGATTATCGCGTCGGTCTGCGCGGCAAGATCACCGATTCGATCGACTGGGACGTGAACGGTTCCTACGGCGAATCGGAAAAGCTGCAGACGATCAAGAACTACACCCTGCAGTCGCGCTGGCGTCAGGGCGCCCTGGTTGACGGCACGCTCGCCAACCCGGTCTGCACCAACACCGCCAACAACTGCGTCCCGGTCAATCTGTTCGGCGACGATGGCTCGATCACCCCGGCGATGGCCGATTTCCTTTCGGAAGACAGCTCGACCAAGATCAAGACCTCGCTCACCCAGCTGCGCGGCGTGATCAGCGGCGATCTTGGCGTCGGCTCGCCCGCCGCCAGCGAAACCGCCAACTTCGCGCTGGGTGCCGAATACCGTTCGTACAAGGCGCAGCAGGCTTCGGATCTTCTCGCCAAGACCCCGGGTGAACTCGGCGGTGCGGGCGGCGCGGCTCCGGACATCAACGGCGGCTACCACGTCTACGAAGGCTACGCCGAACTGATCGTTCCGCTGGTTCAGGACAAGCCGGGCTTCAAGAGCCTGACCCTGGAAGGCGGCGCGCGCTATTCGAGCTACAAGATCGATGGCGGTGGCGGCAACGAAACCTGGACCTGGAAGGCTGGCCTCAGCTGGGAGCCGATGGATGACATCAAGATCCGCGGCAACTACGCCAAGGCGGTTCGCGCTCCGAACGTTTTTGAAATGTTCAACCCGCTGACCACTGGCCTCACCAACCTGGGCGTCGATCCCTGCGCCGGTGCGGCTCCGACCACCAACGCCAACCTGCGCGCCGTCTGTATCGCTCAGGGTGCGCCGATCGGCACGATCGGTTCGATCACCAACCCGACCGCGGCCCAGGCCAACCTGACCAGCGGCGGCAACACCGGGCTGAGCCCGGAAACCGCCAAGACCTGGACGGTGGGCGCGGTGATCCAGCCGAGCATGCTGCCGCGGTTCTCGATGTCGATCGATTACTACAACATCAAGGTCAACAATGTGATCGGCGCGCCGCTTCCGGGCGATCTGATCGGGGCCTGCTTCGGCAACATCACCGCCGCCAGCGCCACCGATCCGAACTGCACCGTGATCCGGCGCAACCCGATCACCGGCGGTCTTGATGGCGATCCGGCGACCACTCCGGGTCTGTTCGCTCCGCTTGACAACCTTGGCAAGCTGGCGACCGACGGCGTCGACCTGACCATGAACTACAACACCGATCTCGGCTTCGGGAAGCTGGCGCTGTCGTTCGTGGGCAACTGGACTGCCCATTCCAAGTTCCAGGCCACTCCGACCGGCCTCGATCGTGAATGCGCGGGGTATTACTCGGTCAATTGCTCGTTCACCGGTTCGATCCAGCCCAAGTTCCAGTTCAGCCAGCGTTCGACCCTCACGGTCGGTCCGGTTGACGTGTCGCTGCTGTGGCGCTGGGTTGATGCAGTCGAGTTCGAACCGCAGCAGCTGGCCGATGATCTGGCCGCCGCGGTTGCCGCTGGTACCAGCGCAACCACTGGTTGCCCGGACCCGACCGGCACCGACCCGAACGGGTGTATGGTTGATCCCGAATTCCGCCGGATTCCGTCGGAAAGCTACTTCGATCTGACCATGCGCTTCAACGTGAACGACAACATGACCTTCACCGCCACGGTGCAGAACCTGTTTGACAACCAGCCCAAGCTGGTTGGCAACACCATCGGTTCGACCTCGTACAACAGCGGTAACGTCTATCCGTCGACCTACGATTCGCTGGGCCGCCGCTTCGCGGTTGCCGCCAAGCTCAAGTTCTGATCGCCTCGGCAATCGGAACCCACGAAGGGGCGGGCAGCAATGCCCGCCCCTTCTTCTTTGGGTCCGCTTGACAGCGCCGGGCTTGCCGGGCCACCTCGCGCAAGTGATCGACCCCCAGCTAGCCTCTGCCGCCATCGAGGCCCGGGCCGCCCAGCGCGCCGGGCGCGCCGATGCCCACGATCTGACGGTACTCGCCCTGCATGCCGCCGCCAGCGGCGATCCGGCTGGGGCCCAGGCGCTGTTCGATACCGCCTTGGCGCTCGAACCCGGCAATCCTGCAACGCTCACTGGGTTGGCCAAGTTCCTGCGCGCTCAGGGCCGGGTACGCGAGGCCGTGCTGACCTGCGACGAGGCGCTTCGCACCTACCCCGAATATCCCGACGCCTGGCTTGAACGTGGCGCGATCCTGACGGCGGGAGGCTCGGGCCGGGCCGCGCGCGAATGCTTCGAGCGCGCCGCCGCGCTCGATCCCGCCAGCGCCACTGCCCACGCGGGTATTGCAGCACTCGCCGCGCGTGAGGGAGAAGCGGAAGCGGCGCGCCGCCATGCTGCACATGCTCTTGCGCTCGATCCCGGCAATCTTGTCGCCGCTTCGGCGCTGGCAACGGTGCTGATCGAGGCAGGGGACGCCGCTGTCGCGCGCGCCCTGCTCGAGCCCCTGATCGCCCGCCACCGGCTTGGCAGCAGCGACCGTTCGCTCGCCTACGGCCATCTCGGCGATGCCTGCCACCGAATCGGCGATCATCCCGCAGCCTATGGTGCCTTCGCTGCCTGCAAGGCCGATTTCGCCGCCGCTCACGCGCCCTTGCCCCCTGGACAACTTGGCACGACGGCCCGGATCGAGGCGATCATCGAAGCCATGCAGGCTATTGCGCCGGAGCCAGTCCTGCCTGCGGACACCAGGCCGGAAACTCCCGCGACCCATGTCTTTCTGATTGGTCACCCCCGTTCCGGCACGACCCTGATGGAGAACGTGCTGGCATCGCTCCCAGCCGCCGCGGCGCTGGAGGAGCGCCCGCTGTTCGCGGAGGCCGACCGGCGCTTCCTGATGGGCGACCGCAGGGAAATTGCTGCTGGCCTTGGCGCATTCGCCAGGCTCGATTGCGCCGCACTCGATCCACTTCGGCGCGCCTATTGGACCAAGGCCTTCGAATCCGGCATCGACCCCGCCTCGCGCCTCTTCATCGACATGGATCCGATGAAGGCAACCCGCCTTCCCTTCATCGCGCGGCTGTTTCCCGGCGCAAAAATCCTGATCATGCGCCGCGATCCGCGCGATGTAGTGTGGAGCTGCTTCCGCACAAATTTTGCGGTCAATTCCAACACGCTTGACTTCACCAGCATCGAGCGCGCTGCCAGGCATTACGATGCGTTAATGCGGCTCACCGAGCTCGCCCGCGAGCGCTTCGATCTTCTTGCCCACGAAGTCCATTATCATCGGCTGGTGCAGAATTTTGATGCCGCCACCCATGAGGTTTGCGCATTCCTCGGCCTCGAGTGGAGCGAAGATCTGCGCCGTTTCGATCGCACCGCACGGGAACGAGGGGTAAGCACGGCCAGCGTGGGCCAGGTCCGGCGCGGCCTTTTCGATGGTACCCGGCAATGGGAACCCTATGCCGAATACCTCGCGCCGGTGATGCCCCTGCTTCAGCCTTGGATCGAGCGTTTCGGTTACGCCTGAAGCAGCGGAAACGGACCTTCCATCGCAACCCCCGCGCCGTCCGCGACGGCGGCGGCCCATTCGAGAACCATGGCGATCTCTTCCCCATGGGCCGAGCGGGCGATGGCATATTCACTGCGTCGGTCCTCAGGCGTAAAGGCCGCGCCGGACTTGGAATGACGGGAAAATGCCGGTCCCTTTGCAATCTCTTCGGCCTCTTTGGTCGAAAACCGGATCCCGAAATGGCTCGCGACGGCGGCAATCGCTTCGGCGGGCCGGTCGGTCATCCGGTCGGCATCGAGGCTGCGCAGCCGCTCAGGCCCCAGCTTCTGCGCAAGCCGGGCAAAGTGCCGGTGCTGGGCGAGCCAGCCGACCGCAGCCACCTGCAGGTCGCTCTGCCGGAAATAGTCCTCCATCGCTAAGCCCAGGTCGACAAAACCCTCCTGAAGGTAGCCTTCAAGCAGCTCGCGCACCCATAACCGGCAGCCCAGCCCCTTGCGCGCGACCGAGATCAGGAAGGTCTCGAGCGGAGCATAGAGGAACAGCGCGGGGGCCTGGGGGCGCAGCGCCAGCAGCAGTTCGGCCAGTGGGTTGATCAGGTTGGACGGCTTGACCACCACCATCTCCCCCGGCCCGAAAGGGCGCGCAAGCAGCCGGGTCGCCGCGTCGGCGGCACGCGCTACTGCGCGCGGATCGGCACCGCGGCGGCGAAAGCCCACCACATCGTTAAGCACCAGTGGTTCGGACAGGCCCATCGCCGCGCCGATCCGGTCAAGCGCCCGCACCAGCATGGTCGAGCCGCAGAAGGCCGAATGGAACAGGTAGCCCAGCCGCGCATCGGCCCGCAGTGCCAGGCATTCGCGCGCGGGCACATCTCCGCCGGTTTGCCGCTCGCCGAGATATTGGTCGGTCAGGAAGGGAACGCCCGCATGGACGCTACGCGGAACATGGACAAAGCGAAAGGTATCGTCACTCTCGACGAAGCGGTGAGCCAGCCATTCGGGATCGGCAAGCAGGTCGGCGGCGAAGGTCATCGCCACAGATTAGGCTGCGGGCGGGGCGGCCGCAACTCTCGCTTGCGGGCGGCAATGGCGGGGCCTATCGCCGCGACCAAGCATTGCTGGAGGGCAATATGAGCCAGATCCCTACTCCCCCGCAGGAAGCCGTAACCGCCAACGCAGAGGGTATGGCCGCAATCCGTGCCGGAGATGCCACTACGGCAATCGCGGCCTTCACGCGCGCGACCCAGGCCGATCCCGGGGCGCTGGCCCTGTGGCGCAACCTGGCCCATGCCTACCGGCTCGCCGGGGACGACAAGCTGGAAGGTACCGCGCTCGACAGGGCGCTTTCCATCGATCGGCTCGATTTCGGTACCCAGTTGCGCAAAGCCCAGCTCTTGCAACGCCAAAATCAGGAGCAGGCCGCGCTTCAGGCGTGGAACAATGTCCGTCAGTTGGTTGACCGCCAGCCGCAGCTTTCCCCCCAGGTCGAGGCCGAACTTGCAGCAGGGATGGCCTATTGCGAGTCCTTGCAGATCCGTCTGGGCGCGGCGGCCGATAGCGTCCTGGCAGCCGGAAAGGGAAAGTGGGACGAAACCGAACAGCGCCGGATCAAGGCGTTCGTCGATCGCGCGCTCGGTCGCCGCACAGTCTATCACAACGAATGCGCGGGGCTTTACTACCCTTTCCTTCCGGCCGACGAATACTTTGACCGCAAGCACTTCCCCTGGCTCGATAAGCTTGAGGCCCACACCGCCGAGATCCGCGCCGAGCTCGAGGGGATCCTGGCCGATCCGGGCGAAGCGGTGCGGCCCTATGTGCGGATGGAGGAGGGATCGCCTCCCAGCGAATGGAGCACGCTCGACCACTCGCTCGACTGGGGGGCCTGTTTCCTGTGGGAATACGGCGTTGCCAACCAGCCGGTGCACGAACGTTGCCCCAGGACCGCCGCACTGCTCGATCGCTTGCCCTTGCTGCGCATTCCAGGGCGCGGGCCGAGCGCATTCTTTTCGATTCTCAAACCCCATAGTCACATTCCGCCGCATACCGGCGTCACCAACATGCGCGCGATCATCCATCTGCCGCTGATCGTGCCTGAAGGCTGCTGGTTCCGGGTCGGCGGCGAGACGCGCCTGTGGCGGGAAGGCGAAGCGTTCGCCTTCGATGACACGATCGATCACGAGGCGATGAACCCGACTGCCGAGCGCCGGGCGATCCTGATCATCGATGCCTGGAACCCGCACATTTCCGAGCCCGAGCGCCAGGCAATCTGCGACTACATCGTCGCTGCCGACAGCACGCTTCGCTAGGCGGTGACCCGGGTCATTTCTTGTGCTTGTCCGCTTGCCCGATTGAGCCTATTTTGTTGCCCTGCAATAACCTGCGAGGCCACACAATGCCTGCTCTGTTCCTAGCCCTTGTCCTCAACGCCGGAGCCGGTGCAACTGCGCCTGCGGCACAAGGCGCTGTCCGGATGAAAGCGTCCGAGATCGCGGCTTATAACGCCAACCTGACCCGCGATCACCCCAACTACATCCTGTGCGTGAATTCCGAGAAGACCGGGTCCCTGGTCAAGAAAAAGGTTTGCCGCACCAACCAGGAGTGGGCTCGCCTTGCCGAGGCCGGCAACCGCGATGCACGCGAAACCGCCGAGACGATGAACAAGGGCTGGTCGCACTCATTCGAACCGGACCTCGAAGAAGGCGCAGAATAGAAGACAGGACGCGACCGAATATGCTCGAAGCCATTCTTTTGATCCTGGCCGCCGATGGGGCTGCCATCACCCCCGCGGCAATTGCCGAACCCAACCCCAGGGCCATGACGCCCAAACAGATCCGCGCCTTTAATGCCACGGTGCCGCGCGATCACCCCTATTACATTCGCTGCGTCAGCAAGCCCGAGACCGGATCGCTGGTCAAGAAGATCACTTCGTGCCGCACCAACGAGCAATGGGCCAAGGCCGATGCGATCGGCAACCAGAACGCGCGCGACACCTATGAAGCGATGACTAGCAAGGCTACAAATTCGAACTGACGGCGCGGATGCCGCGCCGAGCGAAGGAAGACCGATGCTCGAAGCCCTGATCCTGACTATGGCAGCTGCCGCGGCTCCCGCCGTGGCCGTGACCGATCCTGTTGCGGAGCCCAACCCGAAAGCGATGTCGCAACGCGAAATTCGCGCCTTCAACGCGCGGCTGCCGCGCAACCACCCCTATTACATCCGCTGCGAAAGCCGGGCCGAGACGGGTTCGCTGGTCAAGAAGCTCTATTCCTGCCGGACCAACGAGCAGTGGGTAAAGTCGGATGTGATCGGCAATCAAGAAGCGCGCGATACCTATGACGAGATGACCAGCAAGTCCTGGAACATCTCGAACTGAAACGGCTTATTGCGACTGGGGCAAACGGACCACCCGCACCGCAGCCTGGTTGTTGACCCGGGCGAAAAAGCTGCCCAGCGAGGCGCGCTTGATCACGATCGGCTGGCCGGCCTTGGGATAGGTGTAGCGCCCCTCGGTCTGCTTCCAGCGCGCACCGTCGGGAAGGACGAAGATCGTCATCCCGTCCTTGGCGTCATAGGCCGAGGCGATGGTGGTCTCGATCTGGTCGATTTCCTCATCGTCGTTATCGCCAAACAGTTTGATCTTGGGCAGCGCCAGCCCGAACAGGCTGCGCTTGGTCTTGCGCGCGGTCGCCCGGTCAACCACCAGCACGTCGCGCGCATCGGCGGCGCTGGCCAACGCGGTCACCGCCTTGTCGAAGCAGGCCAGCCGCGCGGACGGATCGGCGATTGCCTTGCAATCGATCACCGCCTTGAACACCGCGGGCTGGGCCAGGTCGGGCTCATCCTTGGCCAGCAAGGGTGTTGCGGCGACGAGCATGGCAAGTGCCGCGAGGCGAAGCGGATGACGCAAAGGTGTTCTCCCGAATGATCTCGACACGCCCAGCATGCTCCGACGCGGGGGCACGCGTCAACCGCCGGGCTTGCCAATACATGCTCGCGGGGTAACACGGTTCGCATGCGCCGCCGATTTGTTGCCTTGCTGCTGGCGCTCGCGCTGATTCCGGGTTTGTGGTGGCGCGCGCCGATGGGGCCCGCGAATCATCAACAAGCGCTGGCGCTCGCGCCGCTGCCGTTCGGGGCGGAAAGCCATCGCCTCGGCCCGTTTCGTCTGGAGGGGGCCTGGCAGGTGACCAGCCGCAATGCCGATTTTGGCGGCTATTCGGCCATGCTGGCCGTTTCGGGCGATGGGTTCC
>JAKOWQ010000119.1 GCA_029781465.1 Pseudomonadota bacterium | reverse complement strand
CGGGGGGCGCGGGCCGGTGTTGCTCCAGCCGAGAGGCTGGACAATCGCCTATTTCAACCTATAGGCGCCTCCATGCGGACCGGCCGGATCGAGCGAAAGACCCACGAGACCGACATCCTCGTCGAAGTGAACCTCGACGGGACCGGGACCTATGACGTTTCCACCGGGATCGGCTTCCTCGACCACATGATCGAGCAGTTCAGCCGCCATTCGCTGATCGATATCACCTGCAAGGTGAAGGGCGATCTCCACGTTGACCAGCACCATACCACCGAAGACAGCGCGATCGCGATCGGGCAGGCAATTGCCCAGGCGCTGGGCGACAAGGGCGGGATCGGGCGCTACGGCATGGCCTACAGCCCGATGGACGAGGCGCTGGCGCGGGTCGCGCTGGACATTTCGGGCCGCCCCTGCCTGATCTGGCACGCCAAATTCACCCAGGAACGGCTGGGCGAAATGGATACCGAACTGTTCGAGCACTGGTTTGCCTCGATCGCCCAGGCGGTGGGGATCACGCTGCATATCGAGCTGCTCTACGGCACCAACAACCATCACATCTGCGAGGGCATCTACAAGGGTTTCGCCCGGGCGATGCGCAGCGCGGTGGAGCTTGATCCGCGCAAGCAGGGGGCCGTTCCATCCACGAAGGGCCAGCTCGGTGGGTGAAGTACTGGCGCTGATCGACTACGGCGCGGGCAATCTCCACTCTGTCGCAAACGCACTGAAGGCCGCCGGGGCCAAAGGGGTCAGGGTAACTGCCGATCCCGACGTGGTTCGCGCCGCCGACCGGATCGTCCTGCCGGGGGTTGGCAGCTTCAAGGCCTGCGCCGAGGGGCTGCGGGCCATTCCGCATATGGAAGAAGCCCTGGCCGAGCGGGTTCTGGTGGGCGCCGCGCCATTCCTGGGGATTTGCGTGGGCATGCAGTTGCTGGCGACGCGCGGGGTGGAACACGGGATTACCCCCGGGCTTGGCTGGATCGCGGGCGAGGTCCACCGGATCGAACGCACCGATCCGGCGATCAAGATTCCCCACATGGGCTGGAACGATGTCGCCCTTGCCCCGCATGCCCCGGCGAGGGAGCTGATCGAGGCGGGCGAGGCCTATTTCCTCCACTCCTACCACTTCGCGCCCGAGGATGGGCACCATGTTGCCGCCATGACTGATCACGGCGGCGGGCTGGTCGCGGCGGTGGCGAAAGACAATGTGGTGGGGGTGCAATTCCACCCGGAAAAGAGCCAGGCCTATGGCCTTGCGCTGCTGGCCCGGTTCCTTGAATGGAAGCCCTGAGATGATCGTCTTTCCCGCCATCGATCTCAAGGCTGGGCAGGTGGTGCGCCTGGCCGAAGGCGACATGGATCGCGCCACGATCTATGGCGACAACCCGGCGGCGCAGGCCCTGCTGTTTGCCGAGGCCGGATCGCAGTTTCTCCATGTGGTCGATCTCGACGGCTCTTTTGCCGGGCGCGCGGAAAACCGCGCGGCGGTAGAGGCGATCCTCGAGGCTTTTCCCGGTCATGTCCAGCTGGGCGGAGGGATCCGCACCCGCGAGGCGGTGGAGGGCTGGTTCGATCTCGGGGTCAGCCGGGTGGTGATGGGCTCGGCCGCGCTCAAGGATCCGCAGTTCGTCAAGGACATGGCGGCCGAGTTCCCCGGCGGGATCGTGGTTGCGGTCGATGCCCGCGACGGGATGGTCGCAACCGAGGGCTGGGCCGATCTGTCCGATGTGGCGGTGGTCGATCTGGCGCGCCGGTTCGAGGATGCCGGGGTCGCCAGCCTGCTGTTCACCGACATTGGCCGCGACGGGCTGCTGAAAGGCGTCAACATCGATGCCACGATCGATCTCGCGCGGCGGGTCGATATTCCGGTGATCGCCTCGGGCGGGGTCAAGGGCCTCGACGATATCCACGTGCTGGCGCTCCACGCGGGCGAGGGCATCGAGGGCGTGATCACGGGCCGCGCGCTTTACGAAGGGCGGCTCGATCTGGCCGCGGCGATCGCCATGGCGAACCGCGCATGACCGTCCGAGTCCGCGTCATCCCCTGCCTTGACGTCGCCAACGGCCGGGTGGTCAAGGGCGTCAACTTCGTCGATCTGAAGGACGCCGGCGATCCGGTCGAGCAGGCACGGGCCTATGACGCGGCCGGGGCGGACGAGCTGTGCTTTCTCGACATTACCGCCAGCCATGAGGCGCGCGGCACCCTGCTCGATATCGTCCGGCGCACCGCCGAGGTCTGCTTCATGCCGCTGACGGTGGGCGGCGGGGTGCGCACCGTGGACGACGCACGCGCGTTGCTTCTGGCGGGTGCGGACAAGGTCGCGGTCAACAGCGCGGCCGTCTCCCGGCCCGAGGTGGTGGGTGAGATCGCGGGCAGGATGGGCAGCCAGTGCGTGGTCGCTTCGGTCGATGCCCGGCGCACGGCGCGCGGCAACTGGGAAATCTTCACCCATGGCGGACGCAAGCCCACGGGCATCGACGCGGTCGACCATGCAGTGCGGCTGGCGGAGCTGGGCGCGGGCGAGCTGCTGGTCACCTCGATGGACGGCGACGGAACCCAGGCGGGCTATGATCTCGAACTGACCCGGACCATCGCCGATGCGGTTCCGGTGCCGGTGATCGCTTCGGGCGGGGTCGGCACGCTCGATCATCTGGTCGAGGGGGTGACCCGGGGGCACGCCAGCGCGGTGCTGGCCGCCTCGATCTTTCATTTCGGCACCTATTCGATCGCCCAAGCCCACGCCGCGCTGCGCGCCGCCGGATTGCCTGCGCGCGGGTAAAGCGTCGGTACGGCTTACACCGCGGGTCCCTGGCAACGCGAGGTTAACCACCGTGCCGGGCATGGTCCGGGGAAAAGCCGCCTGCTGGCACAGGGCTTGCGTAAACCACGATCAGTGAAGAATTTTCCGGGGGCCACAGCTTGTATACCCGCCTCTCAGCCTTTGGCGCGCTGATCGCCTTTGCCTCCCCCGCCCTGGCATCGGCCGGAACCAGCGTTCCCGATCCGACCGATTTCGGACTCTTTGCGCTGGGCGTGACCGGCCTGATCCTGGGTCACTACGCCGCCCGCCGTCAACCGCCCAAAGAGTGATTTGACACTCTTGACCGCATGCCCGGCCCGGCCCATTGCCGGGAGCATGGATACCCTGTCCCACCTCGCCGAAACGATTGCCGCGCGCCGCGGTGCCGATCCCGAGACGAGCTGGGTGGCGCGGCTCAACGCGCGCGGAGTGCCGGTGATCGCCCGCAAACTGGGCGAGGAAGCGGTCGAAACGGTGATTGCGGCACTATCCGGCAGCCGCGAGGAACTGGTGGGCGAGGCTGCCGACGTGCTGTTCCACCTGCTGGTGCTGCTCGACGCCAAGGGTGTGCCGCTGGCCGAAGTGCTGGCCGAGCTGGAACGCCGCGAAGGCACCAGCGGAATCGCCGAAAAAGCCGCAAGAGGTCAGTAATGCCGATCGACCCCACGCTCCCCTATGACGACAGCAACATCTTCGCGCGGATTCTGCGCGGGGAGATCCCCAACAAGACCGTCTATGAAGACGAATGGGCGCTGGCCTTTCACGATATCAATCCCCAGGCGCCGCTGCACGTGCTGGTGATCCCCAAGGGGGCCTATGTCAGCTGGGACGATTTTTCGGCCCGCGCCCCCGCCGAGGAGATCGCCGGGTTCGTGCGCGCCGTGGGCCATGTCGCGCGCGAGGCCGGGCTGGTCGAGCCGGGCTACCGGCTGCTCGCCAATGTCGGCCAGGACGGCCATCAGGAGGTGCCGCATCTGCACGTCCACGTCTTTGCCGGGCGCCCGCTTGGACCGATGCTCGCGCGCTGAACCCTGCAAAAAGCCCCGCATTCTCCTGATCCGATCCGCTGGAGGGGGCACTTCACCGCAGTCGATTGTTCGGTGCTTG
>JAKOWQ010000091.1 GCA_029781465.1 Pseudomonadota bacterium | reverse complement strand
CCATTTCCTTGGCGCCGCGGGGGCGGGCAAGTTCCTATCCGCATTGGCGGCCGATCCGGGGCAAAGCGCGGCGTCGCTGCTGCCCCAGGCCGCCGCTGCCAACCACCCGGTATTCTTTGGTCCCAACGGCGCGCCGCGTTCGCTGGGTCAGGTGATGGACCTGCTGCGCGCACGGATGACGGCGGCGATGGGGGATGCGGGGCCGGAGTTCCCGTTTGCCGCCCCCGCTGAGCCCGGATGGGGGTGGGGGAGCCCGGCACCTGGCATGCCCCCATCCTCGCGCATTCCCGGCAATCAGGACATTGCGTTTTCATCCCGTCCGTCGATGGCCGATACCCTGGCAGCAGCCTTTGGCGGTGGCGGTGAAGCGGCGATGCCGGGCCATGTCCGCGCCGCCTATGGCAGGCTCAAGGGGCTGGGGCTGTGAACCCCTTTGCCCGGATCAAGCCCGCCGCGCTGGCGCTGCCCGCGGGGATTCTCGCGCTGATCTGCCTGATGGTGGTGCCAACCCCGGCGGCGGTGCTCGACGTGTTTTTCGTGCTCAACATCGCGCTCTCCGTGGCGATCCTGATGGCGGCTATGAACGCGGAAAAGCCGCTCGATTTCTCGTCCTTCCCATCGGTGCTGCTGTTCGCGACGCTGCTGCGCCTGTCGCTCAACGTCGCCTCGACCCGCGTGGTCCTGGTCAACGGGCATCAGGGCGGCGCGGCGGCCGGGCACGTGATCGAGGCCTTTGGCGCCTTCCTGGTCGGGGGCAATTTCGTCGTCGGGCTGTTCGTGTTCATGATCCTGATGATCATCAACATGGTGGTGGTGACCAAGGGCGCCGGGCGGGTTTCCGAGGTATCGGCGCGTTTCACCCTTGATGCCCTGCCGGGCAAGCAGATGGCGATCGACGCCGACCTCGCCGCGGGGCTGCTCAGCGCCGACGAGGCCAAGGCACGGCGCCGCGAGGTTGCGACCGAAGCCGATTTCTATGGCTCGATGGACGGCGCCAGCAAGTTCGTGAAGGGCGATGCGATCGCCGCCGTGCTGATCCTGGCGGTGAACATCCTTGCGGGTTTCGTGCTCGGCATGGTCAGCCACGGCCTCAGCGCGGGCGATGCGGCGCAGAAATACATCACCCTGGCGGTGGGCGATGCGCTGGTGGCGCAGGTTCCCGCGCTGTTGCTCTCGATCGCGGCGGCGGTGATCGTCACCCGCGTGGCCGACAACCGCGATCTGGCCGGGCAGATCGGCGGGCAGCTCGCCAATCCCGGCACCTGGCTGCCAGTGGCGGTGATCCTTGGCGCGATCGGGATGATCCCGGCGATGCCGCAAAGCGTGTTCCTGCCCGCAGCAGGTCTGGCGGCATGGCTGTGGCGTCGGCTCGAAGCGCGCGCCGCGCGTCCGGCAAGGACGGTGGAGCCGCCCGCCGCCGCCGATCCGGGGCGGATCGCGCTCGACGAGGTCTCCGACCATACCCTGGTGACGATCGAGCTGGGCTACGGCCTGGTCCATCTGGTCGACGATCGCCGCGGCTCGCCGCTGGTGGCGCGGATCACCGGGGTGCGCAAGCAGCTCAGCCAGCTGTTCGGCTTCGTCGTGCCGCAGTTCCGGGTGCGCGATTCGCTTGACCTTGCCCCTGGCGATTACCGCATCGTGCTGGGCGGTGTGCCGCTTGGCGGGGGGACGATCCGCCCCGACAAGGTGCTGGCGATCGACGCGGGCGAGGTTCGCGAGGGCCACAAGCTCACGGGCGAGGCCGCACGCGATCCCAGTTTTGGCTGCCCGGCGCTGTGGATCGATCCCGCTGCGCGCGATCATGCCGTGGCCGAAGGGTTCCTGACCGTCGATGCCTCGACCGTGATTGCCACCCAGCTCAACCAGGTGCTGGGCGAGCGGGCGCAGGCGCTGCTTGGCCCCGACGAGGTCAGGGCGATCCTCGAGGGGGTGCGCGAACATGCCGCCGGACTGGTCGAAACGATCCATCCCCAGCCGCTCTCGCTTGCCGCGCTGACCCGGCTGCTGCGCGCGCTGCTCGAAGAGGGGATCGCGATCGGCCATCCGATGCCGATCCTTTCGGCCCTGTCCGAGGCAGTCCAGCAAACGCTCGAACACGATTCGCTGGTCGAGCTGTTGCGGGCCGCGCTGGGCGGCATGCTGGTGGCGCGGATCTGCGCGCCGGGCGAGCGCCTGCCGGTGCTGACGCTCGATGCCCGACTAGAGGCGGCGATCGTTCAGGGGCTGAGCGATCCCGTCACCGGCCAGCCGGTGATCGAGCCCGATCTCGCCCGTTCGATCGGCGAACACGCCGCCGCGCTGGTTGCCCAGCGCGGGGCCGGGGCGCCGCCGATGGCGCTGATCGTCCAGCCGCGCGCCCGCCGCGCGCTCGCGGCGCTGCTGCGGTTGCGCGCGCCTGCGATCCTGGTGCTTTCGATCGCCGAACTGCCGCCCGAACAGCCGATCGAGGTGGTCGCGGTGATCGGCGGTTCCGCGCCTGCCGCCCCGGCCCTTCCGCAACCCCACACCCATTCCGAACCCGAAAGCGTCCCTGCATGATCCATGACCACAAGAGCCTTGCCGCCCATTCGGGTGCCCAGGAAGCCTACCGTGCCGCCACCGCCGAGCGGGTTCGCCGTTTCGTACCGATGGTCCGGCGGCTGGCCTGGCATGCCCACGGTACCGGTCGCGCGGGGATCGAGCTCGAAGACCTGATGCAGGCTGGGATGGTCGCGCTGACCGAGGCCGCGCAGCGCCACACCGGCCCGACCGAGGATGGCTTTGCCGCCTATGCCAAGCTCAGGGTGCGCGGGGCGATGGTCGATCTGATCCGCCGCGAGGTCCCGCTTTCGCGCGGCGCGGTTGAGCGGCGGCGAATGCTTGCCGCGAAAGAGACGGCCCTGCGCACCTTGCTGGGGCGCGATCCCAACCTGGGGGAGCTGGCCGAGGCGATCGGGATTTCCGAGGGCGAGCTGGCCGCGCTGCGCGGATCGAGCGAGCCGCTGCGCTTCGAATCCATCGACGAGGTCTATGCCGATACCGATCCGGCCTTTGCCGACCAGCGCCCCGATGCGCTCGAAATTCTGGCCGATGCGGAAATGCGCGGTCATGTGGTTGCGGCCATCGCGGCGCTGCCCGAGCGCCTGCAACTGGTGATCCAGCTCTACTTCGTCGAAGAGCTAAACCTCTCGGAAATAGCCGAAACCCTTGGCGTTTCGATCCCCCGCGTGCACCAGCTGAAGGCCCAGGCACTCGAGAAGTTGCGAGCCGCGCTGGCGGGGATCGCGGACATCATCTAACTTGCGTGCGGCCAAATGGCGCTGCATAGGCGTCGGCCATGATCTCGTGCGATACCTGTGTTGTGCGCAACCGCGCTATCTGCTCCTCGCTCGATGGCGACGAGATCAAGGCGCTCAACGCGATCGGTCGGCGCCGTACGCTGACCCCCGGCGAATCGCTGATGTGGGAGGGCGAGGATTCGGTTCTCGTCGCCAATGTCATCGAAGGCGTGCTCAAGCTTTCGACCGGAACCGAGGACGGGCGCGAGCAGATTGTCGGGGTGGTCTATCCCTCGGATTTCATCGGCCGTCCGTTCGGATCGACCAGCGGCCACGGTGTGACCGCGCTGACCGAGGCGCGGGTCTGCGTGTTCAGCCGCAAGGATTTCGATGCCTTTGCGCGCGAGCACCCCAGCCTTGAGCACAAGCTGCTCCAGCGCACCCTGGCCGAGCTCGACCGCACGCGGCGCTGGATGCTGCTGTTGGGGCGCAAGTCGGCGAGCGAAAAGGTCGCCAGTTTCCTGCTGGAAATGTCCGAAAGGCTGGTCGAACCCGGCTGCATCGAGACGCCGGGCCAGCCGCTGCGCAAATTTGCGCTGCCCTTTTCACGCCAGCAGGTCGCCGACGTGCTGGGATTGACGATCGAAACGGTCAGCCGCCAGTTCACCCGGCTCAAGGCCGAAGGGCTGATCGATCTGCCCTCGCGCCGCGAGGTCGTTATCGTCGACCGCCAAGGGCTGGCGGCCGAGGCCGGCTGAACCGGCCCCGGCACCCCAATTACCTCAGAAGCTGAAGTACACGCCGCCCGAGATCACCCACGGATCGAGCTTGTGGGTGGTCGAAAGCGCTTCGACCCCACCTGCGGTGTAGAAATGGGTGGTGGTCTTCATGAAGTACTTCTTGGCGTCGAGCGAGATACCCATGCCGGTGTCGTTGACCGGAATGTCGAACCCGCCCTGGATGGCCACGCCAAACTTGTTGTCCATCTTGAGCTTGGCCGCACCGAGAGCAATGGCATCGGCGCCAGGCTTTTCCGAGAAGTAGAAGAAAACGCTGGGGCCAACGCCGACATAGGGTTTGATCGGACCGGCATCGAGGTGATACTTCAACGTCACAGTCGCCGGGAGAATCAGGACATGCTGAGCCAGATCCGCACCAGCGAGCGCACCGGCGCCCGTAACGTGGTGCTGGGTGAAGCAGCAGATCGTCTCAATCGAGACTGCCGGGCTGACGTAATAGTCGATCGCCAGGGTCGGCACGACATTGTCATTGGCGGTGGACTGCGAACCGGCAGGCAGGCCGATCAGGTCGGTGTTGACCTTGTCGATCTTGCCGTCGGGCAGGACGCCGGTGGCCATCAGCTTGACCTGGACGGTACCCGCGTCGGCCGCCAGGGCCGGGCTGGAAAGCATGGTAGCGGTGGCAAGGGCCGCCGCGATGGTGAGTTTCTTCATGATCCCTCATCCGCCGTCGCATTGGCCGCCCCGTGCGGCCGTTCAGTGTTGCGACGTCGCTGGGCCTTTGCGCCCATGCTGCGGGTGCAAACATTGATCCTGCGCAATTTCCCGCGGATTTCGAGGTATTTTTCCACAGCCAAACCCGTTTTGATCCCGGTCAATGTGGCGCTGCAATGCCGGGTTGAAAGGGGATCAGTTTGGCAATATTAGCGTTTTCTGATTTATCCGCATTCTGATTTAACCCAAGCATGAGGGGGGAAGTAACTCATGGAATCGATAGTGGCACGCGCCGGCTTGTGGCTGGTCGCGCTCATGTTCGCCATATTCATGTTCGTGAACGCGGTGGATACCCCGTTCGCGATCCATATGGCGGTTTTCGGCCTGGCGGCTCTGGTCGGCCTGGGCTTTTCGCTGGTCAAGACCAACTACCTTGCTGCCGCGACCGGCACCGGGGTGGCGGTCGAT
>JAKOWQ010000089.1 GCA_029781465.1 Pseudomonadota bacterium | reverse complement strand
GGCCGATCCGGTTGATCCCGGTATCGACCATCATATCGCATGGCCCACCGCCCGCTTCGATCCACAGCCGTGCCTGACGGAGCGAATTGATCAGCGGGCGTAATCCCGCCCGGTCCATCCACCGTGCCTCCGAGGGAGTCTGCGGTCCATGCAAGACCGCAAGGTTGCCCGCCGGGAGATGTTCGAGCGCCGCGACGGCTTCCGCGGCATGGGCAACGAAGAAATCGCGGCACCCAGCCTGCCACAGCGCAGGTGCGCAAGCCGCTACCCCCACGCCGTAGGCATCGGCCTTGATCGCGGCGCCTGTCCGGGCATTGCCTGAGAGCCGGTCGAGAGCCCGCCAATTGGCGGCCAGCGCGTCGCGGTCGATCGACAGGCGCAGCGCGGGCCCGGGTAGTTCAGCCTGCATCGTCGACGAAATCCCTTGGTGCCCCGCCCTTCAAGCCCCAGATCGCCACAACGAGACCAAAGGCGACCACCGCCCAAGTGTACCACAATCCGGCATAGGCATCCCCGGTCCGAGCGTTGATGTAACTTGCGATCAACGGCAGGAATCCCCCAAGATAGCCTGCGCCGATATGATAGGGGATCGACATCGAACTGTAGCGGATCGGGGTCGGGAACATTTCGCACAGCAGCGCCGCCACGCTTCCATAGGTCAATGCTGACAGCACACCCAGCACCAGAAGAATCGCGGCGATACCTGCGATTGCGCCGGCTGAGGGCTTTTGCACGCTGAAATCGAAGCCGTGCGCGGTCAGAGCGGCTTCAAGGCCTTTCTTGCGCGCCGCGCCGTCGCCCAGCCAATCCACTGCGATCTCGATCGGCTTCCCTCCAGCACTGACGCCCAGCTGCGGCGCATCGCTGACCGAATAGGGCACCCCGCTTGCAGTCAACGATTCAAGAATCTTGCCGCAATCGCTCTGCTTGCGCCCGAACAGGTCGGCAAAGGGATCGGTGTGGCATTGCTGGCCGGCCACAACGACCGGAGCCGCGCTTGCGCTTCGTGCCAGGCCCGGGTTGGCCAGGGCGCCAAGGCCCCAGAACAACGGGAACAACAGCGCCAACGTCGCCGCCGCGCCCAGCACCAACGGCTTTTTGCGTCCGACCCGGTCAGACCAGTGACCGACCAGCACATAGAAGCTCATCGAAACCAGGGCGGTCAGTCCGATCACCAGTTCGGCGGTGGTGGCGTGCATTCGCATCGGCCCCTTGAGGAACGAAAGCGCCGAGAAGAAAGCCGTGTACCAGATGGTTGTCAGGATCCCCGTTACGCCGAACAGCGCGACGAAGATCCGCCGCTTGTTCCCGGGGTAGGAGAAGCTTTCGGTGAAGGGGTTGCCAGCAATTTCGCCTTCTTCCTTCATCGCCACGAAAACCGGACTTTCGGAAAGCTTGAGGCGCATCCACAGCGAAATCGCCAGCAACGCCAGCGAAAGCAGGAAGGGGATTCGCCAGGCCCAGCCCGCGAAATCCGTCTCGGAAAATGCAAGCTTGCTCAGCACCACCACCGCGATCGACAGGACAAATCCGCCGACCACGCTGGCCTGGATATAGCCGGTGTAGTAGCCGCGCCGATCGGGCGCGGAGTGTTCCGAAACATAGATCGCCGCGCCGCCATATTCCCCGCCCAGCGCCAGGCCCTGAAGAATCCGCAGCAGGATTACGATTGCCGGTGCCCACAGGCCGATGCTGGCCGCAGTGGGGATAAGGCCGACACCGGCAGTGGCGATGCCCATCAGCGTCACTGTCACCAGAAAGGTATATTTGCGCCCCAGCTTGTCTCCGAAATAGCCGAACAGGATCGCGCCGAGCGGACGGAACCCAAAGCCGACCGCAAACCCCGCCCAGACCAGAAGCAGCTGCAGGGTCTGGTTGTCAGCCGGGAAGAACGCCTTGCCGATCAGCGTCGCAAGGGTGCCGTAGATGAAGAAATCGTACCACTCAAACACGGTCCCCGCGGACGAGGCAGCAATCACCAGCCGGATATCCGAAACGCTTGGCTGTATCTCCGGATGCCGTGCCGGTTCACTCATGGTCGCAACTCCCCCAAATCAGTGCGCTTGCTCTAACCGGGGATGCCGGTCGTGGAAAGCGCTTCGAGCGCGGCGCGCCAGGCCAGCACTATCGCACCATGCCGGCCGGGGAAATTCCGTGCCGGGACGATAGGGGCAAACCCGGGCCAGTCCGGCATGGCGGCCCTGTCCGCCAACCAGGCTTCGATATCCTCGATCGCGGCGGCGATCCCGGCCAGGTCCTTGCCGACAGCGGCCCCGGCAAAGATTGCCGCCGCGGCCTGCCCGATCGCGCAGGAATGGGCACGGATGCCCACCCGCTCGATCCGCCCTCGTGGATCGAGCGCGAGACCCAGTTCGACGCTGCTACCGCAGGTTGCGGAGCGCGCGCTTGCGCGCAGGGAAAGCGACGCGTCCAGCGGAACATCGGCAAGCCCCGTGGCAAGTGCCAGCACTTCGGGGGTGTAGAGCGCGGCGACCGATGCCACTATTTGGCTGCTTCGGCTTCGTCCCGGGCCGTCTCTGCACCGACCGTGCGGCGCCGTTCGGCGATGAGCTTGACCAGCATTTCGCTGCCGCGGTTGACGAAGGGGTAAGAACGCGCCTGGGTGATCCAATGCGGCCGCCCTTTGGCGCCCCAGATGGTGTCATAGCCCAGCACCAGTACCGAAAAGGCCATCACCACGATGATCGCACCCTTGATCGCACCAAAGCCAAATCCGATCACCCGATCGATCGGGCCGATCAGCGAGTTGCGGCTGACTTCCCCCAGCCTGTCGGCCAGCAGCTTGACAATGGCATAGGGCACCAGCAGCAGGATCGCGAAGGCCAGCACGCTTGCGCTGGCTTGGTTGCCGATCGACTTCTCGAGAAACAGGGTCATCGGGGTATGGAGGTTGTGGATCGCCACCAGCGAAAGCACCCAGGCGGCCAAAGCGAGCACTTCCTGCACGAAGCCGCGCAGAAATCCGGTGATGGCGCCCATCCCGACGAGGATAAGAACCGCGATGTCAAAACCCGTCATAGCGCCGCGAAACTAGGCGGCGCCCAAAATCCGGTCAACGAGATTTGGTAGCAGGCCAAGCGCGGTAAAGCGCGCTCCGTCGCATCTGGCGCCCGCTTCGCCGGGGCCATAGGCCGAGGCGAACCCCAGTTTGGCCGCTTCGCGCAGACGGATTGCCGAATGGGCCACCGGCCTGATTTCACCGGCGAGCGAAACCTCACCGAACCATACCGCGTCGGCGGCAAGCGGCTTGTCGGCCAGAGCCGAGACCAGCGCGGCTGCCACCGCAAGGTCGGCAGCAGGATCGGTCAGCCGGTAGCCGCCCGCGACGTTGAGATAGACCTCGGCCGAGGAAAAATTCAGCCCGCAGCGCGCCTCGAGCACGGCGAGCAGCATAGCCAGCCTTCCGCTGTCCCAGCCGACCACCGCGCGGCGCGGAGTGGCGCCGCTGGCCAGACGGACGATCAGGGCCTGGATCTCGATCAGAACCGGGCGCGTACCCTCGATCGCGGGGAAAACAGCGCTGCCGGCAACCGGTTGCTCGCGCCCGGAAAGGAACAGCAGCGACGGATTGCCGACCTCGCTGAGGCCCTGCCCTTCCATCGCGAACACCCCGATCTCGTCAACCGGCCCAAAGCGGTTCTTGAGCGAACGCAGAATGCGATACTGGTGGCTGCGCTCTCCCTCAAAGCTCATCACCACATCGACCATGTGTTCTAGCACGCGCGGTCCTGCGATGCTGCCATCCTTGGTGACATGCCCGACCAGCACCAGTGCCACGCCGTTTTCCTTGGCATAGCGGATCAGTTCAAAGGCCGAAGCGCGGACCTGGCTGACCGTGCCCGGCGCGCCCTCGATCTGGTCGGAATGCATGGTCTGGATCGAATCGATCACCACCAGCGCGGGCGGCGGCATCTGTGCCAGGGTGGTCAGAATGTCGCGCACCGAGGTGGCCGCCGCCAGCGCGATCGGCGCTCCGGCGAGCCCCAGCCGCTCGGCACGCAGCCGCACCTGCCCGGCGGCTTCCTCACCGCTTATATAGACCACCGAACCACCAGCCCGGGCGATCCTCGCCGCCGCCTGAAGTAGCAGCGTGCTCTTGCCGATCCCCGGATCGCCGCCCATCAGCACCGCGCTGCCCGGCACCAGCCCGCCACCCAGCGCGCGGTCGAATTCGGCCAGTCCGGTTGAGCGGCGCTGCAAGGCTTCCGAGGGAGCATCGAGCGGCTCGAAAGCAATCGCCCGCCCACCCGAGGACAGATCGTGCCGCGCCGAAAAGACCGTTTCGGGCGCTTCCTCGGTCAACGTGTTCCACTCGCCGCAATCTGCGCACTGGCCCTGCCAGCGGGTGGTCAGGCTGCCACAGGCGGAACAGACATAGCGGCGTTTGGGCTTGGCCATGATGCAATCATATGCAGAACATACAAAGAACGCAAGCCGGGCATAGCCTTGCTTAAGCGGCTCTTTACCCGCCGTCGTTAGGCTAATCGGGCATGACCGGCGCGCAACAGTCATCCCGAATCGGGGAACTCGATGGCTTGCGCGGAATAGCCGCGCTGGCGGTGGTTCTGTTTCACTATACCGTCAAGGCGCCCGAGATGGTGCCAGGCTTGATGGCAGTAGATCTTGGTTTCGTGCCCGGGATGTACGGCGTCCACCTGTTCTTCGCGATCTCCGGCTTTGTCATTTTCATGACGCTGGAGCGGACAAGGCGCCCGCTCGACTTTGTCGTATCGCGTTTTGCCCGGTTGTTCCCCGCCTATTGGGCGGCGATCCTCGCCACCTGCGCGATCATCGCGGCCCTTGGCCCGGCCCTGCTGGCCCAGCCGGCCCCGGTGATCGCAATCAACCTGACCATGCTCCAGGGCTTTCTCTACCTCCCGTCGGTTGACGGAGCCTACTGGTCGTTGGGGGTCGAACTCGCCTTCTATGGATGCATGCTCGGGCTGTGGCGGGCCGGTCTGCTTGGCCGGATCGAAACGGTGCTGTGCCTGTGGATCGCACTCAAGCTGGTGTGGTGGAGCCTGCCGTTCCTGCCCTCGCGTATCGAACTGCTGCTTGTGCTGCGTTACATACCCTTTTTTGCGATTGGAATTGCCGCCTACCGGGTGTGGGCGGGTGAGCGGCGGTGGCGCGAACAGCTGCCGGCGCTGCTGACTGCGCTTTTGGCCACGACAATTGCCGACGGGTGGATCGACGGGCTGGTGGCGTTGGCCTGCACCATTCTGTTTGCCCTCCTTGCCGGGCGACGGCTGATCTGGCTGGGTCATCCGGGCCTGCTCTGGCTCGGCGCGATTTCCTATCCGCTCTATCTGGTGCACCAGAACATCGGTTACGCAGTCATGCAGCGGGTCGAAGTGCAGGGTGGCGCCCCCGCCCTGGCGACCGGCGCGGCGCTTTTCGCGGTGTTCCTGTTGGCGCTGGCCATCCACAAGGCGATCGAACAGCCCTCGCTGGCCGCGATCCGAGGGGCGTGGCGCAGGTGGGCAGTCCGATCCCCGGACTAGGCGCCAATACCTGCCGGGCATATTGGCGCCATTCATCCAAATCTGCCACACTGCCGCCATGCGGCACAAGGAACTGAGGATCGCGCTGGTCTGTTATGGCGGGGTAAGCCTGGCGGTCTACATGCACGGCGTGACCAAGGAGCTGTGGAAGCTCGCCCGCGCCAGCCGCGAACATCACGGCGGAGGGCCTGCCCCCGAGCGCGGCACCGAGGCGGTCTATCTCAAACTGCTGCGCCGGATCGAAGGCCACCACAGGGTGCGGCTGCGGGTCCTGCCCGATATCGTCGCGGGTGCCTCGGCCGGAGGCATCAACGGCGTGTTTCTGGCCCAGGCAGTCCATTCCGGGCAGAGCCTCGAACCGTTGACCGAGTTGTGGCTCGATTGCGCCGACGTCGATGTCCTGCTCGATCCCGATGCCCGCCCCTGGTCACGAATTGCCAAGTTCTGGGCCATGCCGCTGGTGTGGTTCGCGCTGACCCGCGGCGACAGTGCGATCACTGCCAGTGTCGCGCCCGAAACCCGCAGCGAGGTGCGCCGCAAGCTGTCCCGGCTGATCCGTTCGCGCTGGTTCGAACCGCCCTTTGGCGGTCTGGGTTTCTCGCGGCTGTTGGCACGGGCATTCGACGCCATGGCGCGCGGACCGGCCGATACCCCGCTGCTGCCGCCCGGCCATCCGATAGACCTGTTCGTGACCGCTACCGATTTTCGCGGCCATCCCGAAATCCTGCGGCTGCACAGCCCGGAACGAATC
>JAKOWQ010000086.1 GCA_029781465.1 Pseudomonadota bacterium | reverse complement strand
GTTGCGCTTCACCTCGTTGTGCATCAGCATGATGCGGCCCGGCTGCTCCACCACATAGAGATAGGCGGGTTGCGCCGGCTGATAGCGGACATCGACGGGCGAATTGAAGCTGCCGATCGCCACCGCCCGAAAGGCGCGCGCATCCGGCGAAGAGACGATCGATAGACATAGAGCGGCGGCAAGCGCGAGTGACCTGTGGCGAGACATGGCGGGTTCCTTTCGTCAGATCGGCAGGCCGTCCGCCAGCGAAGCTATGGGAGACTCGCCTCCAAGGTCAACCGCCGGATTTGCCGCTCTTTGCGAGATCACGCAGGTGCCGGGCGGCGAACAATGTGAGGCCCGCCACCAGCCCCCAGAAGGCAGCGCCCACCCCCAGCAGCGAAACGCCGGACGCGGTGACGAGGAAGGTGACGAGCGCGCTTTCGATATCGCGCGGCGCCTTCATCATCGCCGTCATGGCGCCCATCAGCGGCGAGAACAGCGCGAGCCCGGCGATCGCCGTGATCACCGGCGCCGGCAGGCTGCCGAGGATCTGCACGAAGCTCGCCGCGGCCAGCCCCACCGCGCCGTAGAACACGAGATAGGGCCACGCCACCAGCCAGCGCTTCGCCGGGTCCGGGTGGCATTCGGGTCCGGTGACGATCGAGGCGGTGATCGCTGCGAGGTTGATCGAATGGCTGCCGAACGGCGCCATCACGATTGAGCCAAGCCCCGTCACCAGCAACGACGGCGATACCGGCGGCTGATAGCCGGAAGCCCGCAGCACCGCGAAGCCCGGCAGATTCTGCGAGGCCATGGTCACCAGAAACAGCGGCACGCCGAGGCTGATGATCGAAGCTGCATCGAAACCGGGCGTCGTCCAGACCAAATGCGTCAAGCCGATCGAGCAGCACGTTCCGGAGAATCCGCCGGTGAGCGCTGCCGCTGCAACGCCCGCCACCACCACGACGGGCACCGCGAAAAGCGGGATCGACAGGCGCAGCGCGAAGAACACGGCGATCAGCGGCAGCACGATCCACGGGCTGGCGATCGCCGCGCCCGGCACGTTCATAGCATAGTGAAACAGCACGCCGCCCAGCATGGCGGAAGCAATCGGCGCAGGAATCTTTTCGATCGCCTGTTCCAGAGGCTTGATCAGCCCCGCCACCACCATCAGC
>JAKOWQ010000038.1 GCA_029781465.1 Pseudomonadota bacterium | reverse complement strand
CAACAAGATGGCCCCGGCGCTACGCAAGGTTTACGACCAGATGTCGGAGCCGAAGTACGTGATCTCGATGGGCTCGTGCGCCAACGGCGGCGGCTATTACCACTATTCCTATTCAGTGGTGCGCGGGTGTGATCGGATCGTGCCGGTCGATATCTACATCCCCGGCTGTCCGCCGACCGCCGAGGCGCTGATGTATGGAGTGATGCAGCTCCAGCGCAAGATCCGCCGCGTTGGCACGGTTGAGCGGTGAGGGCAGGGCGATGAGCGAAGTCCTCCATTCCGCCCCGCGCTGTGCCTCGAACGAAGGGCGTCTGGCCGCTCTGACCAAGGCGCTGGGCAAGAAGGTCGTCACCGCGAAGGAGGAGCACGGCGAGATCGTGATCACCGTCGCGCGGGAAAGTCTGGCCGATGCCCTGCGCCAGCTGCGCGACGAGCACGAATACCAGCAGTTGATGGAAATCGCCGGGGCTGACTATCCCCAGCGCTCCGAGCGCTTCGACGTGGTCTACATGCTGCTCTCGCTGACGCAGAACCACCGTCTGCTGGTCAAGGTTACCGCAGCCGAGCAGACTCCGGTGCCGACGGTGACCACGCTGTGGCCCAACGCCGGCTGGCTCGAGCGCGAGGTGTTCGATCTTTACGGCGTGATCTTCGAGGGCAATTCGGACCTGCGCCGGATCCTGACCGATTACGGGTTTGAGGGTCATCCGTTCCGCAAGGATTTCCCGCTCACCGGCTATGTCGAGCTGCACTATTCCGAAGAGGAAAAGCGCGTCGTCTATGCCCCGGTGAAGCTGCCGCAGGATTTGCGCCAGTTCGATTTCCAGAGCCCGTGGGAAGGGGCGGACTATGCGCTGCCGGGCGATGAGAAGGCCGCTGCGCCTCCTCCTCCTCCTCCGGCCCCGCCGCCTGCCGCAGCGGCTCCTGCCAAGAAGGCCGCCGCGCCGCGCAAGAAGGCCCCCGCCAAGCCGAAGGGAGACAAGGCATGAGCCTCCAGCTCGAGCAGTCGCCCACCACCGGCGACGAGGTGATCTCCAACTACACGATCAATTTCGGCCCCCAGCATCCGGCCGCGCACGGCGTGCTGCGCATGGTGCTGGAGCTTGACGGCGAAGTGATCGAACGGGTCGATTGCCATGTCGGCCTGCTCCACCGCGGCACCGAAAAGCTGATCGAGCACAAGACCTATCTGCAGGCGCTGCCTTATTTCGACCGACTCGATTACTGCTCGCCGCTGGGCATGGAGCACTCTTACGTCCTGGCGGTGGAAAAGTTGCTCAACGTCGCGGTTCCGCTGCGCGGACAATACCTCAGGGTGCTGTTCGCCGAGCTGACCCGGATCTGCAACCACATGCTCAACATGGGGTCGCATGTGATGGACGTCGGCGCGATGACCCCCAACCTGTGGCTATTCGAGATCCGCGAGGATTGCCTTTCCTTCTTCGAACGCGCTTCGGGGGCGCGGATGCACAGCGCCTGGTTCCGTCCCGGCGGGGTCCATCAGGACGTGCCGCAGGCGCTGCTCGACGACATGGGTGAGTGGCTTGAGCACCGGCTGCCGCAGCTCTACGAGGACGCGCTCAGCCTGGTGGTCGACAACCGCATCTTCAAGCAGCGCAATGTCGATATCGCCAAGGTCAGCAAGGAAGACGCGCTGGCCTGGGGTTTTTCCGGCCCGATGATCCGCGCCGCGGGCATCCCCTGGGATCTGCGCAAGAGCCAGCCCTACGATGTCTACGACCGGGTCGAATTCGACGTTCCGGTGGGCACCAATTCGGACTGCTACGATCGTTTCATGGTTCGCGCCGAGGAAGTGCGCCAGTCCGCCCGGATCATGAAGCAGTGCCTGCGCGACATGCCGCAGGGGCCGGTCGCCAGCCTCGATCGCAAGGTTTCGCCCCCCAAGCGGGCGGAGATGAAGCAGTCGATGGAAGCGCTTATCCATCACTTCAAGCTCTACACCGAGGGCTTCCACGTCCCCGCCGGCGAGGTTTACGTCGCCACAGAAAGCCCCAAGGGCGAATTCGGGGTCTATCTGGTCAGCGATGGCTCCAACAAGCCCTACCGCTGCAAAATCCGCCCGACCGCCTTCAGCCACCTTCAGGCGATGGACTTCATGTGCAAGGGCCACATGCTGCCGGACGCAACCGCCATCCTCGGCGCGATCGACGTGGTGTTCGGGGAGTGCGACCGGTGATGCGCGCTTTTTTCATGGTCTTGGTAGTTCCGTTTCTGCTCGGGGCTAACAGGGCTGACGAGCAGGCCGTCATCTCTGTGCTGTCCAAGATTTCAGTCGGTGAAGTGCTTCCGGAGGAAATTTTGGATCGACAGGTTGGATATGACTTTCCTGATCTAGACCAGTCGCTTGCTCGGGCCAAGGGATGTACGGTTGGCGTTTTGGAACCTTTGCAAACCGGAAATTTTGCGGTGCAATGGCGTTGCAAGGGCCGCAAGCGCAAGGAAATGCCTAGCGCTCTCATCTTGAAAGTTCGAGATGGCAAAGTGACCAAGATTACCACTGCGGAGCTAATGTGAGGACTGCGCATGGCTGACCGTCATCTCGAACCCGATACCCCCGAACTGCGCGCGCGCTGGGGCGGCTTTGCCTGGACCAAGGACAATGCGGCCAAGGCCAAGGAGATCGTCGCGCGCTATCCGGCCGGGCGGCAGCGCTCGGCGGTGATGCCGCTGCTCGATCTGGCACAGCGCCAGGTGGGGACGGAAACCAATACCCAGGGCTGGCTGCCGATCCCGGTGATGGAATTCATCGCCCGCGAACTCGACATGCCGATCATCCGCGTGGTCGAGGTGGCGAGCTTCTACACCATGTACAACCTGGTCCCGGTGGGCCGTTTCCACGTGCAGGTCTGCGGTACCACGCCGTGCATGCTGCGCGGTTCGGACGATATCCTGGCCGCCTGCAAGTCGCGCGGGATGGCCAAGGGCCATACCAGCGATGATGGGCTGTGGACCCTGACCGAGGTCGAATGCATGGGCAACTGCGCCTCGGCGCCGATGGTTCAGATCAACGACGACAATTACGAGGACCTGACCGCCGAGCGGCTCGATACCGTGCTCGATGCTCTCGCTGCGGGCAAGGCGCCCAAGGCCGGCACGCAGGAGCCAGGTCGTCACACCGTCGAACCTTCGGGCGGGCCAACCACTCTCAAGGAGATGGTCAAGGCCAACCACGATTACCGGAAGGAATGGTGATGCAATACGCGATCGGTCTTGGCACCACTCTCGTTGTCGGCTTCCTGATGGGCAAGCTTGTCGGTTTCGGCCTGCTGCCGATGCTCGTCGCGCTGGGTCTGGGGATCATGGCCTACGGTCTTGCCGACCAGAAGATCAAGAAGGGTGGCGGCACCGATGCTGGCTGACAAGGACCGCATCTTCACCAATGTCTACGGCTACCAGCCGTGGAACCTGAAGGCTGCGCAAGCACGCGGAGACTGGGACGATACCAAGGCGATCCTCGCGCGTGGGCGCGATGCGATCATCGAGGAGGTCAAGGCTTCGGGCTTGCGCGGGCGCGGCGGGGCAGGGTTCCCCACCGGCCTGAAATGGTCGTTCATGCCCAAGGAATCGAAGGACGGGCGCCCCAGCTTTCTGGTCATCAACGCAGACGAATCCGAACCCGGTTCGTGCAAGGACCGTGAAATCATCCGCCACGATCCGCACAAGCTAATCGAAGGCGCTCTGGTTGCTGGTTTCGCGATGGGGGCGCGTGCCGCCTATATCTACATTCGCGGGGAATACATCCGCGAGGCCGAAGTGCTGTTTGCCGCAGTTCAGGAAGCCTATGACGCGGGCCTGATCGGCAAGAACGCCTGCAAGTCCGGCTACGATTTCGACGTTTTCGTCCATCGCGGCGCGGGCGCCTATATCTGCGGCGAAGAGACCGCGATGATCGAGAGCATCGAGGGCAAGAAGGGCCAGCCGCGCCTCAAGCCGCCGTTCCCGGCGGGGGCGGGGCTTTATGGCTGCCCGACCACGGTCAACAATGTCGAATCGATCGCGGTCGCCCCCACGATCATGCGGCGCGGCGCGGCCTGGTTCGCCGGCTTCGGGCGTGAAAACAACAAGGGCACCAAACTGTTCCAGATCAGCGGGCATGTGGAAAAGCCCTGCGTGGTCGAGGAAGCGATGTCGATCCCGTTCAGCGAACTGATCGAGAAGCATTGCGGCGGGATTCGCGGCGGCAAGGATAATCTTCTCGCGGTGATCCCTGGCGGTTCCTCGGTCCCGCTGGTTCCGGCGGCCGAAATCTGGGACGCGCCGATGGATTTCGACGGCCTGCGCGCCGTGGGTTCTGGTCTGGGCACGGCAGCGGTGATCGTGATGGACAAGAGCACCGACATCGTCCGCGCGATCAGCCGCCTGTCCTACTTCTACAAGCACGAAAGCTGCGGCCAGTGCACCCCCTGCCGCGAAGGCACCGGCTGGATGTGGCGGGTGATGGAACGTCTGCGCACGGGCGATGCCGACGTCAGCGAAATTGACATGCTGTGGGACGTGACCAAGCAGGTCGAAGGCCACACCATCTGCGCCCTGGGCGATGCGGCCGCCTGGCCGATCCAGGGCCTGATCCGCCACTTCCGCCCCGAACTGGAACGCCGGATCGCTGAAAACGTGCGGGAGGCGGCGGAGTGAAGCTGGGTCCCATCTCCTTGATCCTTGGTCTTGTGGCAGCATCGGTTCCCGCGCTGGCAGCGCCGGCTCCATCTGCGCTTCAGGTGCGGCAGTTCCTGGCCGACTATGGCACCTGCATTGCCAGGCGTGAGCCCGATCTTTCCCGCCAGGCCGTGCTTGGTGAGGCTCGGTTCGATCGCCGGAGTCCCGACGGAAAACGGCTGTTGCAGCGCGAATGTGTCGATGCCGAGCAACTGCGCAATTCCAGCGCCGGCTTCGCCGGCAAGCTGCGGATGGACGATGAAACCTACCGTGGGGTTATCGCCGAAGCGCTGATCGTTTCTGGCAAGATCGTACTGCCGGTGGAGAAGATGACCTCGATACCGGCGCTGACCTATCAGGCGCCGCGCCCGCTGCGTACCGAATATCCTGACGGCAAGCCGATCCCCGAAGAGAACCTTGAGCGCCAACGCGCAGCGATCGCTCGCAAGACTTCAGCTATGGCAATGGGCCAGCTGGGCGAATGTGTGGTGCGCGCCGTTCCCGAAAAGTCGCGCGCGGTGTTCGAAGCCGCGATCGAGACCCCGGCCGAGCTTCAGGCGCTCAATGGCCTTGCCGGAGCCCTGCAGCAGTGCATCCCCACCGGGCAGACCCTTGCGCTCGATCGCATGAGCCTGCGCGGGGCGCTCGCCATTTCCTATTACCGCCTCTCGCAGGCCGCACAGCCTTCCGGAGCCTCCCAGTAATGCCCAAGGTAACCGTAGACGGCATCGAGATCGAAGTCCCCGCAGGCGCTACCGTGCTGCAGGCCTGTGAGCTTGCCGGCAAGGAGATCCCGCGCTTCTGCTATCACGAGCGCCTTTCGATCGCCGGCAATTGCCGCATGTGCCTGGTCGAGGTCGCACCGGGGCCGCCCAAGCCGCAGGCGAGTTGCGCGCTGCCGGCGATGGACAACCAGGTGATCCGCACCGACAGCCCGATGGTAAAGAAGGCGCGCGAAGGGGTGATGGAGTTCCTGCTCATCAACCATCCGCTCGATTGCCCGATCTGCGACCAGGGCGGCGAGTGCGATTTGCAGGATCAGACCGTGGCTTACGGCCGCAGCCATTCGCGCACGCGCGAAAACAAGCGCGCGGTGACCGAAAAGTACATGGGTCCGCTGATCAAGACCGTGATGACCCGGTGCATTCACTGCACCCGCTGCGTGCGCTTTTCCGAGGAAATCGCAGGAGTTGACGAGATCGGCGCGCTCTATCGCGGCGAGGCGACGCAGATCACGACCTATCTCGAGCGCGCCGCCCGGCACGAGATGAGCGCCAATGTGATCGACCTGTGTCCGGTGGGTGCGCTGACCAGCCGGCCCTATGCTTTCGAGGCTCGTCCCTGGGAACTGAAGAAGACGCTTTCCATCGATGTTTCCGATGCTTGCGGGGCCAACATCCGGCTCGACAGCCGGGGCCGCGAGGTGCTGCGAATTCTTCCCCGGGTCAACGACGACGTCAACGAGGAATGGATTTCCGACAAGGCCCGCTTCCAGGTCGATGGCCTCACCCGCCGTCGGCTCGACAAGCCGTGGCTGCGGCTTGACGGCAAGCTTCAGGCGGCAAGCTGGGACGATGCTTTCGCGGCCATCGCGCGGATCAATCCGGGCAAGTCGGTGGCAGTCGTGGCCGGCGATCTGGTCGACTGCGAAACCCTGTTTGCGGCG
>JAKOWQ010000029.1 GCA_029781465.1 Pseudomonadota bacterium | reverse complement strand
CGACCACAAAGCCGCTGCCGTCGGGCAGCCAGGCCACACCGCCATAGCTGTTGGGGACGATCAAGGTCTGGATCAGCTTGCTGCCCTTGGCTCCGATCGCATAGCGGAAGACGTATTGCCCGCTCTGCGCGGGCACGATCTTGCCATCGGCGCCAACAAAACGGTTGAAGCCGCTGGTCAGTATCAGCATCTCGCGCCCGTTGGGGCTGACAGCCGCCGCCGCTGCCCCGTCGGCAACGAATTCGGGGTGCGGCCCGGCATGGGCCACCAGCGGCGCAAAGCTAGCGCTGGGCGCGGCAAGCGGGGTCAGGGACTGTCCGGTCGGGAGAGGCTGTCCATCGGCCAGGGCGGCCGGCTCGGCCAGGGCAGGGGACGCTGTCAGCGCCGGCAGGCTCAGCGCCAGAACGGCAGCCAGGGTGATCGGGCGCATCGGTTTCCTCCCCCTCACGAAGATCGCTTTGTCCTGCTGTCCGACAGCTGTGCGCCAAGGTCAAGCAGGACCCTATTCTAATGCTTGCAATTCCATTGCCACCCGCCTATCTGGCCGCCATCCCGACATTGTGAAGCAAGGTCAGGGCTGGCGCCACAAGGGGCCGGCACCAAGGAGCTTTGCCACCCTGTCGCGACAATGGAGTTACAGTGGCGGATATCGCGCGTCTTACCCAGGTGATCGAACCCGAGGCCAAGGCCCTGGGCTTCGACCTCGTGCGTGTGCGCTATTACAAGGGCGGGGAGATCGGGGACGAGGAGCATACGCTCCAGGTCATGGCCGAGCGTCCCGAGACCGGGCAGCTGGTGATCGAGGACTGCGCCGCGCTCTCGCACCGGATTTCCGACGCGCTCGATGCGCTTGAGGATCAGGGCGAGGTGCTGATCGACGAAGCCTATCGGCTCGAGGTTTCCTCGCCGGGGATCGATCGTCCGCTGACCCGTGCCAGGGACTATGCCCAGTGGGCGGGGCATGAGGCACGCATCCAGCTTGCCAACCCCGTCGAAGGCAACCGCAAGTCGCTTCAGGGCGACCTGACCGGCATCGAAGGCGAGGTGGTGACCTTGGCCGACAAGAAGTCCGGCCCGGTCTCCTTTCCGCTTGCCGACATTGTTTCCGCCAAGCTGGTCCTGACCGACCGGCTGATCGCCGCAACCCGCCCGCTTGATACCAGCGGTGCCGACGAGATTCTCGAAGAACAGGAAGACTGAAAATGGCCAGTCCGATTTCCGCAAACCGCGCCGAACTGCTCGCGATCGCCAACTCGGTCGCGACCGAGAAGATGATCGACAAGGCGATCGTCATCGAGGCGATGGAAGAGGCGATCCAGAAGAGCGCGCGCAACCGCTACGGCGCCGAGAACGACATCCGCGCCAAGCTCGATCCGCGTACCGGCGACCTGCGCCTGTGGCGCGTTGTCGAGGTGGTCGAGGAGGTTGAGGACTACTTCAAGCAGGTCGATCTCAAGGCTGCGCAGAAGCTCCAGGCCGATGCCAAGCTGGGCGATTTCATCGTCGATCCGCTGCCTCCGGTCGATCTGGGGCGGATCGACGCGCAGTCGGCCAAGCAGGTGATCTTCCAGAAGGTCCGCGATGCCGAGCGCGAGCGCCAGTACGAGGAATTCAAGGACCGCGCCGGTGAACTGGTGACGGGCGTGATCAAGTCGGTCGAATTCGGCCACGTGATCGTCAACCTGGGCCGCGCCGAAGGCGTGATCCGCCGCGATCAGCAGATCCCGCGCGAGGTTGCCCGCGTCGGCGAACGCGTCCGCGCGCTGATCATGAAGGTTGAGCGCCAGAACCGCGGGCCGCAGATCTTCCTTTCCCGCGCGCACCCCGAGTTCATGAAGAAGCTGTTCGCGCAGGAAGTGCCCGAAATCTACGACAACATCATCGAGATCAAGGCCGCCGCCCGCGATCCGGGCAGCCGCGCCAAGATCGGCGTGATCAGCCGCGATTCGTCGATCGATCCGGTCGGCGCCTGCGTCGGCATGAAGGGCAGCCGCGTCCAGGCGGTCGTGCAGGAAATGCAGGGCGAAAAGATCGACATCATTCCCTGGAGCGAGGACACCGCGACCTTCGTGGTCAACGCGCTCCAGCCCGCCACGGTCAGCCGCGTGGTGATCGACGAAGAGGAAAGCCGGATCGAAGTGGTGGTGCCCGACGATCAGCTGAGCCTGGCGATTGGCCGGCGGGGCCAGAACGTGCGCCTCGCCAGCCAGCTTACCGGCAGCCAGATCGACATCATGACCGAGGCCGAGGCTTCGGAAAAGCGCCAGAAGGAATTCGCCGAGCGCTCCAAGATGTTCGAGGAAGAGCTCGACGTCGATGAAACCCTTTCGCAGCTGCTGGTCGCAGAAGGCTTCAGCGAGCTGGAAGAAGTCGCCTATATCGAACTTGCCGAACTGGCGACGATCGAAGGCTTCGATGAGGAACTGGCCGAGGAGCTGCAGAGCCGCGCCGCCGAAGCGCTGGAACGGCGCGAGGAAGCCAGCCGCGAGCAGCGCCGCGGGCTGGGCGTGGAAGATGCCCTGGCAGAAATGCCGCATCTGACCGAAGCCATGCTGGTCACCCTGGGCAAGGCTGGGATCAAGACGCTCGACGATCTTGCCGATCTCGCCACCGATGAGCTGATCGCCAAGAAGCGCACCGAGCAACGCCGCCGCGACGGGGCCGTGCCCCTGCGCCGCGAGCGCAGCGAACGCAGCGAAGACAAGGGCGGCGTGCTGGGCGAATACGGCCTGAGCGAAGAGCAGGGCAACGAGATCATCATGGCTGCCCGCGCCCACTGGTTCGAAGATGAGGAGGCCGCCGATGCGGATTCCTCGCAATGAGCGCCTAGGCTCTGACATCGCCGAAAGCGCGCCGGAGCGGAAATGCATCCTCTCCGGAGAGCATGACGCGCGCGACGATCTGGTGCGGCTGGCGATCTCACCCGAGGGTGAGGTGCTGCCCGACGCCTTGGCGCGCGCCCCGGGGCGCGGCGCCTGGATCGGGGTGAGCCGCGCGGAGCTTGAGGCTGCGATCGCCAAGGGCAAGCTCAAGGGCGCACTGGCGCGGGCTTTCAAGGGCGCGCCAATCAGTGTTCCGGAAGACCTTGGCGCCCGGACCGAGGCGGCGCTGACCCGCGCCTTCACCGACCGGCTGGGGCTGGAAATGAAGGCCGGCAGACTGCTGCTGGGTTCGGACCGGATCGCGGAGAACGCGCGCGGCGGCAATGTCGCCTGGCTGGCCCATGCCGCCGATGCCAGCCCCGATGGCTCGGGCAAGCTCGATCAGGCCTGGCGGGTGGGGCGCGAAGCTGAAGGAAGCGGACTGGCGGGCATGACCTTGCCACTGGACCGGGCGGCACTGTCTGTGGCATTGGGCCGCGACAATGTCGTCCATCTGGCGCTGACCGATCCGGCGGCGGCCGCACGGATTGCCATCCCGTTGCAGCGTTTGCTGCGCTTTTTGGGCCCGGCAAGCGAGACCGGACAGAACCAAGGCAAGCGGACGGCCAGCAAGGCCGCACCCGTGCGCCGTGACGACTCGATTGATGTGAAGGACGTAGCGAAGCAATGAGCGATAGCGAAAACAAGCCGACTCTGGGCCGCAAGCCGCTGGGCCTGAAGAAGTCGGTCGAAGCGGGCGAGGTCAAGCAGACCTTCAGCCACGGCCGCACCAACAAGGTGGTGGTCGAGGTCAAGCGCCGCAAGCTGATCGGCAAGCCCGGTGCGCCCGAGGCAGCGGCCCCGCCGCCTCCACCCGCTCCGGCTCCCGCTGCGCCCGCGCCCAAGCCCGCGCCCAAGCCCTCGGCCCCTGCCGGGGAAACTCCGCAGGAGCGTGTCGCGCGTCTGCAGCGCGAGGCCGAGGAGGCCCGCCTGGCCATGCTCGCCGAGCAGACCGAGCGCGAAGCCGAAGAGCGCACCCGCGCGCTTGAGGAAGAGCGCCGCCGCGCCGAAGAAAACCGCAAGGCCGAGGCGGAAGCGGCGGCCAAGCCGGCTCCCGCTCCCGAACCGGTGGCCGAAGAGGAAGCCGCGCCAGAGAAAGCGGATGAAGGAGAGGCCCCGCGCGCCGGTGCCCCGGCGCCGCGCCGCTTCACTCCCGTCGCTGCGCCCAAGCGTCCCGAACCGGCGGCCAAGAAGACTGTCCATCCGCGCGACAAGACCGGCGATCAGCGTCGCCATGCCGGTAAGCTGACCGTCAGCCGCGCGCTCAACGAGGACGAAGGCGCGCGCGCCCGCAGCCTCGCCGCGCTCAAGCGCGCCCGCGAAAAGGAGCGCCGCGCGCACTTTGCCGGGCAGAGCCAGCCGCGCGAAAAGCAGGCCCGCGATGTGATCGTGCCCGAAGCGATCACCGTCCAGGAACTTGCCAACCGCATGGCAGAAAAGGGTGCGGATCTGGTCAAGGCGCTGTTCAAGATGGGCATGATGGTCACCGTCAATCAGACCATCGATGCCGATACTGCCGAACTGCTGGTCGAGGAATTCGGCCACAACATCCAGCGCGTGTCGGAAAGCGATGTCGATATCGACACCGCCGAGGATGTCGATGCGCCCGAAACGCTCAAGGCACGCCCGCCGGTGGTGACAATCATGGGCCATGTCGATCACGGCAAGACCAGTCTGCTCGATGCGCTGCGCGGAACCGACGTGGTCAAGGGCGAAGCGGGCGGGATCACCCAGCATATCGGCGCCTACCAGATCAAGACCAAGGGAGGCGATCTGATCACCTTCCTCGATACCCCGGGCCACGAAGCCTTCACCGAAATGCGCCAGCGCGGCGCCAACGTGACCGATATCGTGATCCTGGTTGTCGCCGGTGACGATGGGCTGATGCCGCAGACCGTCGAGGCGATCAATCACACCAAGGCCGCAGGCGTGCCGATGATCGTGGCGATCACCAAGGCCGACAAGCCCGAGTTCAACGCCCAGAAGATCCGCGAGCGTTTGCTTGAGCACGAAATCGTGGTCGAGGCGATGTCGGGCGATGTTCAGGATGTCGAGGTTTCGGCCAAGACCGGTGCCGGACTTGATCAGCTGATCGAGAAGATCCTGCTTCAGGCCGAGCTGATGGAGCTCAAGGCCAATCCCGATCGTGCCGCCGAGGCGACCGTGATCGAGGCCAAGCTCGACAAGGGCAAGGGGCCGCTCGCCACGGTGCTGATCAATCGCGGCACGCTCAAGACCGGCGACATTCTGGTGGTGGGCACCCATTCGGGCCGCGTCCGCGCGATGCTCGACGACAAGGGCCGCCAGATCAAGGCCGCTCCGCCGGCCATGCCGGTCGAAGTGCTGGGGATCGGCGGGGTGCCGATGGCCGGCGATACGCTGACCGTGGTCGAAAGCGAAGCCCGCGCCCGCGAGGTTGCCGCCTATCGCCAGGAAAAGGCCACCGCCAAGCGCACCACCAGTGCCCCGGCCAGCCTCGACACGATGTTCTCGGCGCTGACCGCCAAGCAGAACGTGATCGAATATCCCGTGGTGGTGAAGAGCGACGTGCAAGGCTCGACCGAAGCGATCGTCAACGCGCTGCACAAGCTTTCCAACGACGAGATCAAGGTCAAGGTGCTGCAATCGGGGGTCGGCGCGATCACCGAAAGCGACGTCACCCTGGCCTCGGCCTCGGGCGCGCCGATCATCGGCTTCCACGTCCGCCCCAATGCCAAGGCGCGCGAGATGATCGAACGCCACAAGGTGCGGATGAAGTATTTCGACGTGATCTATCACCTGACCGACGATGTCGCCAAGGAAATGGCCGGAATCTGGGGGCCGGAGCGGATCGAACACGTGGTCGGTCGCGCCGAGGTCAAGGAAGTGTTCCCGGCCGGCAAGCGCGACAAGGCCGCCGGTCTGCTGGTGCTCGAAGGCTATATCAAGAAGGGCATCAACGCGCGCCTTACCCGCCAGGATGTCATCATCAGCAAGACCACCATCGCTTCGCTGCGCCGCTTCAAGGACGATGTCCCCGAAGTGCGCGCGGGCCTCGAATGCGGCGTGGTGCTGGCCGATCCCAACGACATCCGGCCGGGCGATCACCTCGAAGTGTTCGAGGTGGAGGAACGCGAACGGACCCTCTAAGGGTCGGGTCGCGCCAGGCTCGCGGTGTCCCGCCAGCAATCCACCCCTGAAACCCGTTCGGTCCGCCTGCTCAAGGTGGGCGAACAGGTGCGCCATGTGATCTCGGAGCTGCTCACCCGCCAGCAGGTGCATGACGATGTGCTCAGCGCCCATTCGGTCAGCGTCACCGAGGTGCGGATGTCGCCCGATCTGCGCCATGCCACGGTGTTCGTAAAGCCGCTGCTGGGGGCGGACGAGGAGGCGGTGCTCAAGGCGCTGCGCACCAACACCGCCTATTTCCAGAAGGAAGTGGCGGGCAAGCTGCGGCTCAAATATGCCGCGCGGATCAAGTTCCTGCCCGATGAGAGCTTCGATGAGGCGAGCCGGATCGATTCGCTGCTCGACGATCCGAGGGTTCGGCGCGACCTGGGGTGATTTTATTTTACCCGGGTATATTGACGTGAATTTCATCCGGATATAATTGGCTCCACGAAAGGGAGCCGATCATGTCCACTTACACCGCCTTCGCTCAGGATATGTGGCTTGCCACCGGCAGCCGCGACCATATCGTCCAGACGCTTCGCGACCTGCCCGAAATGCCCAAATCATCGGACCTGTTGGTGTTCGACGACGAGTCCGGGCGGCAGATCGATTTCGACCTGCGCTCGGCTGCAAACGAGCCGGGACCGGGGCCGGGACGTCCGCGGCTGGGCGTGGTCGCACGCGAGGTCACTCTGCTGCCGCGGCATTGGGACTGGCTTCGGCGCCAGCCGGGCGGGGCTTCGTCGGCGCTGCGGCGACTGGTCGAGGAGGCGAGCCGCCAGCCACAAAGCGCGGCATCGCGGCGCGACGCGGCGTTCCAGTTCCTGACCGTGATGGCCGGTGACCGGGTGCATTACGAAGAGGCGATCCGCGCGCTCTACCGCGACGATCGCGACGGCTTCCGGCGGTTGTCGCTGGCCTGGCCTGCGGCGATCCGCGATCACGCGCTCGCGCTGGCCTGGCCCGCCAGTGAAGCCCTCAATCCGGCACCATCCGCGCCTTGATGGTGATCGTCACGTTGCGGCCCACCACAACGGAATGGCTGGTCATTCCGAACTGACGGCGATCGATAGTGGTGCGCGCCAAGATCTGCACCGGCTCGCGCCCGTTGGCCTGGGCCGGCGGCGTGGCAAAGCTGACCTGAAGGACGGCCGGGCGGGTGGTGCCGCGCGCGGTGAGCTGGCCGCTGACCAGCCCGGATGAAGGCCCGGTCATGGTCAGGTGCTGGCCGGAAAAGCTGATCGTCGGGTGGCGCGCGACATCGAGGAAATCCTCGCTCTTGAGCTGCTGCTCGACGTCCTTGTCCTTGGTTGAAAGAGCGCGTGCATCGACCGCCACCGCCAGCGACATGGCATCGGGATTGCCGGGAGACAGCGCGATGGCCCCGCTCATCCTCGGAAACTGCGCCGACTTTTGCGCGACACCCAGTACGGTTACGCGTGCGTCGATCGCGCTGCGGCTGCCGTCAAGCTCATAGCGGAAAACCGGCGGTGCGGCT
>JAKOWQ010000025.1 GCA_029781465.1 Pseudomonadota bacterium | reverse complement strand
CGCGGCTTCCATCATTTCCACTTCCTTGTCCGGCGCCGGCGACGCGAACACCAGCATGTTGCCTTCGATGATGCCGCGGCTGAGGTCTTCCTTGAGCTTGCCGAGCTGGCGATCGTACAGACCGGCGAAATCCTCGGTGGTCGCGGCCGGCAGGAAGTAGACGAACGGACTGCCGGTGATCCCGTCCATGTGGGGCTGCAGCTTGTAATTGAGATAGGCGATCCAGTCGGCCTGCTTGTCGCTGCTGGGCAAGGCGACCGGGGTCGGCTCCTGGGCTTGCGGAGCCTCATGCTTCTTGCAGGCCGCAAACGGCAGCATGAGACAGGCGATGATGAGCAGTCGCGTCAACATGTTCATGATGTTCCCTCTGTCTTGTGTATTGGCTGGCAAGTTGGCGGAGTGAAGGCGGCGGGCGGTCATGCCTGATCCTCCCGTCGCCGCGCTTCGAGCGCCGCGACGACGGCGGCGGGGACGAAGCCGGACACGTCGCCGCCAAGCCGCGAGATTTCCCGCACCAGCGACGACGAAATGAAGCCGTATTGTTCTGCGGGGGTCAGGAACAGGGTCTCGACCTCCGGAATCAGGTGGCGATTCATGCTCGCCATCTGGAACTCGTACTCGAAATCCGACACCGCGCGCAGGCCGCGCAGCAGGATGCCGCCGCCGATCTCGCGCACGAAATGCGCCAGCAGCGAATCGAACCCGCACACCTCCACGTTGGAATGGTGCCCCAGCGCCTGCCGGGCCAGCGCAACCCGCAACTCCAGAGGAAGCGCAGGCCCCTTGCCGGGACTGGCGGCCACGCCGACGATCAGGCGCTCGAACAGCGGCGCCGCCCGATTCACGAGGTCGATATGCCCGTTGGTGATCGGATCGAACGTTCCGGGGTACACCGCGATGCGGGTTGCCGCTGTCATGTGCCGTTCAGTCGCCTTGGTTCGACTTTGGTGCGAGTTTACCCCGCCTGAACAGCGCATAGCGCACTTCGCGGGTGCGCTTTTCGCGATGCAGCGCCCATTCCTGACCAGGATCAGGCGCCAGTTCGGCCGGGCTTTCGACGTAAAGCCAGGCCGAAGGCGAAAGTTTCGCCGCCAGAACCGGCAGGATTTCCGCCCACAACCCGGCCGCAAACGGCGGATCGACGAAGGCGATATCGAACTGCTCCCCCTGACAATCGGCCAGAAACCGGCGGGCATCCGCCCTGTGCACCGCCACCGAACCCGTCGCGCCCAGCGTTTCGACCTCGGTTTGCAGCACCTGCGCCAGCCCGGGATCGACTTCGACCAGTTCCACCCGCGCCGCGCCGCGCGAGGCCGCCTCGAGGCCCAGCGCCCCGCTGCCCGCGAACAGATCGAGCACGCGGGCTCCGTCCAGCTCGAACTGCAGCCAATTGAACAGGGTCTCCCGAACCCGATCGGAAGTCGGTCGAAGACCGGGACGGTCGGGCACCGCAAGGCGCGTACCGCGCCAGCGGCCGCCGATGATCCGGACCGTTCCGGAACCGTTGTGCAAGGGTTTGACGCGTCGTGGATTCATCCGGTGTCGGGGGTGCTGGATGCTAGGATGACGGCCATTTTCGAACATTCCCGGATTCATGGTCAGCTGGTTCCGTCGCAAACCCTCCAATCCACCCGGGCAGTCCCCCGCGCAGGCTCCTGAAGCCGAACCTCGCCCTGACGCGCAAACGCCGGCAACGGTGGGCGCAG
>JAKOWQ010000013.1 GCA_029781465.1 Pseudomonadota bacterium | reverse complement strand
TCAACTCGGTGCCCGAGGCGCTGGCCCTGCCCCAGATCGAGGCGCGCGGACTGGTGCAGGAGATCGAGCGCGAGGATGGCACGCCGGTGCGCTTCCTGGGCTTTCCCGGGCAATTTTCGACAACCCCGGCAACCTATCGCAAGGCGCCGCCGCGCTCGGCCGAGGATACGGCATCGGTGTTGAAGACGACACTGGGCCTCGATCAAGAAGAGATCGCACGCCTTCTGGCCGAGGGAATCATCGCCGATCGCCTGTGAAGCCGGGTTTTCACGCCATTTTGGGCAAACCCGCACTTTGCCTTGGCGCTTCATCCCGCTATGCCCCGCTCGCGAAGTCCCGCACGGGCCGGGACAGATAGAAAGGGGCAAGGCGTGAAGGTCGGTGCACCGAAGGAAATCATCGGCGGTGAGGCGCGCGTCGCGCTCACGCCGGATTCGGCGATTCAGCTACAGAAACTGGGCCACTCGTGCCTGATCGAAACCGGCGCCGGGCTGGCAGCGGGCTTTTCCGACCAGGCCTATCGCGATGCCGGGGTCGAGGTGGTCAAGGATGCCAAGGCGCTCTGGGCCGGGGCCGATGTGATCGCCAAGGTGCGCCCGCCCGAAGCATCGGAAACCGCGCTGCTGGGGCCTGGCAAGACGCTGATCTCGTTTTTCTACCCCGCCCAGCGCGGCGAAGAGCTTGAAGCCGCGCGCGCCACCGGTGCCAACGTGATCGCGATGGACATGGTCCCCCGGATCAGCCGCGCGCAGAAGATGGACGCTCTGTCCTCGATGGCCAATATCGCCGGGTATCGCGCGGTGATCGAGGCCGGGGCCAATTTCGGCCGCTTCTTCACCGGGCAGGTGACAGCGGCGGGCAAGGTGCCTCCGGCGCGAGTTCTGGTGATCGGCGCGGGTGTGGCCGGGCTGGCCGCGATCGGTGCTGCGACTTCGCTCGGCGCGGTGACGCTGGCCTTCGACGTGCGGCCCGAGGTTGCCGAGCAGATCAATTCGATGGGCGCCGAATTCGTGTTCCTCGATTTCGAGGAACAGCAGCAGGACGGCGCCGCCACCGGTGGCTATGCCGCGCCTTCCAGTCCCGAATTCCGCGAGGCGC
The DNA here is from genome assembly GCA_029781465.1 of Pseudomonadota bacterium. GTDB lineage: Bacteria > Pseudomonadota > Alphaproteobacteria > Sphingomonadales > Sphingomonadaceae > Novosphingobium. The sequence goes on along the minus strand of JAKOWQ010000013.1, from coordinate 4,422 downwards.
AGCTCAAGAAGTTCCGCGAGCTGGCGCCGGGGATCGACATCGTCATCTCCACCGCGCTGATCCCGGGCCGCGATGCTCCGGTGCTGTGGACCAAAGACATGGTCGAGGCGATGAAGCCCGGCTCGGTGATTGTCGATCTGGCGGCCGAACGCGGCGGCAATTGCGAGCTGACCAAGGCCGACAAGAAGATCGTGACCAGGAACGGCGTCACCATCATCGGCTATACCGATTTCCCCAGCCGCATGGCCGCGCAATCCAGCGCGCTCTATTCCACCAACGTGCGCCACATGCTGGCGGACCTGACCCCGGCCAAGGACGGGGTGCTGGTCCACAACATGGAGGACGACGTGATCCGCGGGGCGACCGTGGCCTTTGCCGGGGAAATCACCTTCCCCCCCCCGCCGCCCAAGATCCAGGCGATTGCCGCGCAGAAGCCCAAGGAAAAGCCCAAGGAGCTGACCCTGGAAGAACGCCGCGCGGCAGAGGTTGCCGCGTTCAAGGCGCAAACCCGTTCGCAGGTGACCCTGCTTGCGCTGGGCACGGCGCTGCTGCTGCTGGTCGGCGCGGTGGCTCCGGCCAGCTTCATGGCGCATTTCATCGTCTTTGCGCTGGCCTGCTTCGTCGGCTTCCAGGTGATCTGGAACGTCAGCCACGCGCTGCACACCCCGTTGATGGCGGTAACCAACGCGATCTCGGGCATCGTCGTGCTTGGCGCGCTGCTCCAGATCGGATCGGACAATGCGCTGGTGACGATCCTGGCGGCGCTTTCGGTGCTGATCGCCTCGATCAACATCGTCGGCGGCTTCATGGTGACGCGCCGCATGCTCGCCATGTTCCAGCGGTCGTAAGGGGGCACGGACAATGCTAGCTTTTGGGCTTGATATCGGGATCGTTTCGGCTGCCTACATCGCCGCCGCGGTGCTGTTCATTCTTTCGCTGGGGGGGCTTTCCAACCAGGAAAGCGCCAAGCGCGCGGTGTGGTACGGTATCGCCGGCATGGCGCTGGCGGTGGGTGCCACGGTGTTCGGTCCGGGCATGGGCAACCTGCCACTGGTAGCCGGAATGTTCGCCGTCGCCGCCGTGATCGGCTGGGTTGTCGCCACCCGCGTCCAGATGACCGAGATGCCGCAGCTGGTCGCCGCGCTGCACTCCTTCGTCGGGCTTGCCGCGGTGTTCATCGGCTTCAACGCCCATTTCGAGCTTGAGGCGGTCAAGGCGCTCGATCCCGCCGCACGCGAAACGCTGACCGGCTTTGCCGGGGTTCTGGCGCACAAGAGCGAGGTGGAAATCGCGATCCTCAAGGTAGAGGAATTCCTTGGCATCTTCATCGGCGCGGTGACCTTCACCGGCTCGGTGGTGGCCTATGGCAAGCTGGCCGGCTGGATCGACGGAAAGGCCCGGCAGCTGCCCGGCGGGCATATGCTCAACGCTGCTGCCGCGCTCACCTCGGCGGTGCTGATGGTGATGTTCGTCGCCGAAATGGGAGTTGAGGGCCGCGAGCTGATGGTCATGGCGGTGATGACCGGCTGCGCGCTGTTCATCGGCTATCACCTGGTAATGGGGATCGGCGGAGCCGACATGCCGGTGGTGGTCTCGATGCTCAATTCCTATTCGGGCTGGGCCGCCGCGGCGATCGGCTTTACCCTCGGCAATGACCTCTTGATTGTGACCGGCGCGCTGGTCGGTTCGTCGGGTGCGATCCTTTCCTACATCATGTGCAAGGCGATGAACCGCTCGTTCGTGTCGGTGATCCTGGGCGGGTTCGGCAATGTCACTGGCCCGGCTGCGGAGATCGAGGGCGAGCAGATCGCGATCGACGCCGACGGGGTGGCCGCCGCGCTGAACGAGGCGGACAGCGTGATCATCGTTCCCGGCTATGGCATGGCGGTGGCCCAGGCACAGCAATCGGTGAGCGAACTCACCCGCAAGCTGCGCGCGGCGGGCAAGCAGATGCGCTTTGCCATCCATCCGGTTGCGGGGCGCCTGCCCGGCCACATGAACGTGCTGCTGGCCGAGGCCAAGGTGCCCTATGACATCGTGCTGGAAATGGACGAGATCAACGAGGATTTCCCCGAGACCGACGTGGTGATCGTGATCGGCGCCAACGACATCGTCAATCCCGCCGCGCAGGAGGATCCCAATTCTCCCATCGCCGGAATGCCGGTGCTGGAAGTGTGGAAGGCCAAGCAGGTGTTCGTTTCCAAGCGCGGCCAGGGCACGGGCTATTCGGGGATCGAGAATCCGCTGTTCTTCAAGGACAACACCCGGATGTTCTATGGCGATGCCAAGGTCGCGGTGGACAGCCTGCTGCCCAAGATCGATTGATCGCGTCCGCTCAATAAGAGCGCGGCAAGCCGAGCACGTGTTCGGCGAGGTATGAGAGGATCAGGTTGGTGCTGATCGGGGCGACGGTATAGAGCCGCGCCTCGCGGAACTTGCGCTCGACATCGTATTCCTCGGCAAAGCCGAACCCGCCGTGGGTCTGCACGCACATGTCGGCCGCCGCCCAGCTCGCCTCGCTGGCGAGCAGCTTGGCCATGTTGGCTTCCTCGCCGGGATTGCCGCCCTCATCATAGACCCGGGCGGCATGGTGCACCATCAGCTCGGCGGCGCGCATCTGGGCATAGCAGCGCGCGATCGGGAACTGGACCCCCTGGTTCTGCCCGATCGGGCGGCTGAACACCGATCGGTCCTTGGCATAGACAGTGGCCTTCTGGATGAACCACTTGGCATCGCCGACGCATTCCGCCGCGATCAGGATCCGCTCGGCATTCATCCCCGACAGGATATAGCGAAAGCCCTTCCCTTCCTCGCCGATCAGGCTGGAGGCGGGAATCCGCATATCGTCGAAGAACACCTCGGTGGTCGAATGGTTCATCATCGTGCGGATCGGCTTGATCGTCAGTCCCTTGCCCTGAACCTCGCGCAGATCGACGAGGAAGATCGAAAGGCCTTCGGTCTTGCTCTTGACCTGATCGCGCGGCGCGGTGCGCGCCAGCAGCAGCATCAGGTCGGAATGTTCGACGCGGCTGGTCCAGATCTTCTGACCATTGACCACGTAGCTGTCCCCGTCGCGCACCGCCACAGTGCGCAAGGACAGCGTATCGGTTCCACTGGTCGGCTCGGAAACCCCGAAGGCCTGCAGTCGCAGTTCGCCGCTGGCGATCCCGGGCAGATACTGCGCCTTTTGCTCGGCCGAGCCGTAGCGCAGCAGGGTATTCATGATGTACATCTGCGCGTGGGCACTGGCGCCGTTGCACCCCGCGGCCTGGATTTCTTCCATGATCACGGCCGCGGCATCGAGCTTGAGCCCCGACCCGCCGAATTCCTCGGGAATCAGCGCGGCGAGGAAGCCGGCGCGCGTCAGCGCATCGACGAATTCGCCGGGATAGGCCCGTTCCCGGTCCTTCTCGCGCCAGTATTCGCCGGGGAAATCCGCGCACAGCGCCTGCACCGCGCGGCGGATGTCGTGAAGGTCTTCGCGCTCGTTCATGCCGGGATCTGGTTGAAGGGCACGCCCTTGTCGGGCCGGTGATCCTGCGGCAGGCCAAGGATCTTCTCCGCGATGGTGTTGAGCAGCACCTCGTCCGATCCCCCGGCGATGCGACCGGTGGGCGCGTTGAGCCAGCTGGTCCCCCAGTCGGTCTTGACGAAGGCATGCGGATCGAAGGCCAGCCCGGCATTGCCCTGAAGGTCCATCGCCAGCTCCGACAGCTTCTGCCGGCTGCGCACCGCGACCAGTTTCTGCAAGGAGCCTTCCGGCCCCGGCTGCATTCCCGCCTGCATCATCAGGAAGGCGCGCTTGGTGATCGAATCGAGCCCGGCGCGCATCGCGTGGTTACGCGCGATGGCGGAGCGCACCCGCCCGTCGCGCAGCGCGGGCTGACCGTTGAGCTCCACCTCACGTGCCAGGCAGACAAATTCGTCAAGATGCGGGCCGAACCCAGCGCTGTCGGTGGCGATGTAGCGTTCGATCATCAGGGTGTGGAGCGAAACCCCAAACCCGCCACCAACCGCGCCCAGCCGCTGCGAATCCTCGATCCGCACATCGTCGAAGAACACCTCGTTAACGTGGCTGTCACCCCCGGCGAGCTTGATCGGGCGCACCTCCACCCCCTTGGCGCGCATATCGATCCAGAAGTAGGTCAGCCCCTTGTGCTTTTCGACCGTGGGATCGGAGCGGGTGACGATCACCCCATAGTCGCAGTACTGCGCCCAGGAGGTCCAGATCTTCTGCCCGTTCATCTTCCAGCCGTTGCCGTCGGTCTCAACCCGGGTGCGCAGCGCCGCGAGGTCTGATCCGCCAGAGGGTTCCGAGAACATCTGGCACCAGATTTCCTCGCCGCGCAGCGCCTTGACCACGCGCTCCTTCACGAAGGCCTTGTCCTCGCAGTAATGCATCAGGATCGGCACCGGCATGCC
>JAKOWQ010000012.1 GCA_029781465.1 Pseudomonadota bacterium | reverse complement strand
CGACCAGCGGCGGAACGGCAGGCCGTGCTCGCAGCAAAAGGCGTCGACTGCGGGGATCTGCCCGCCGTTGAGCTCGGTGCCGTAGAGTTCGAGCGGCTCGCCCGCGACCAGCGCGGCGGCGTCGAACGGCTCGCCGTCCCATTCGGTGCGCAAGTCATAGTCGGCCGCGTGGGCGGCGAAGACCTCAAGGTGTTCGCGCGGCAACGTGCCGCCGATGGTGATGTGAACGGGAGCGCGGTCGCCCATGGGCCAGGTCCTTTCGCAGGTGTCGTTGATCCGACCCCGCTCAAGTCCCTCTCCCCTCGATAGTCAGCTGCGGCGGGCGGCCTAGCGCTCGGGGGTGCGGTCGACCTCAAGCTCGCTTGAGCATGTCTGGCACAGCACAAAGGCCTCAGCGGGGGTGCCCGACAGCCACTGCTCCCAGTTGGTCTGTGCCAGCACGACCGGCATGCGGTCGTGGACGTCGGCCATTTGCGGGCAGCCATCGACCATCACCATCGAATAGGCCTGGCCCCATTCCTCGGTCGGACGCCAGAGCCCGGCGACGGCGAAGACCTCTTGGCCTGCCAGCGAGTACCAGGTGCGGGTCATCGCACCTTTCGCGCCTTCGGCTTCGGCCCAGGCACTGACCGGGATCAGGCAGCGGCGGCGCTCGAAGCTTGCTCGCCAGAACGCGGTGCCGAGCTTGTCCTCGCGTGCGTTGTTGACCGGCTTGGGCCTCAATGGCTGACCGCTCTTGCCCTTGAGCACGAGCGGGAACCCCCAGGTCATCACCCGGGCCTCGCCTTCGGCGACCACCAGCCCCGGATAGCCAGGATAGACCTCGGCCGCGAAGTTGGCGCCCTGCCCTGCCCGCGCGCCGAATAGCCGGGCAATCTCGGCGGGCGCCTTGGTCATGCGGTACAAATTGCACATAACCCGATGCTCGGTTGGACGGCTGCCCGTGTCAATCCAACAGACCCACCCTTGCAAATATGTTCCCTCTATGTTCTGTTGCTCTCATGGAACGAATCGATACGTCTGCGGTCGCGCATGCGATCTTGGGCGCCCCGGGCTGGGCGCGCATCGGCATCACCGCCCCAAGCTCCTGCCTGCGCGAGGACGCCGCACTGGAACTCGCCCGCGTCATCGCCGATGCCGTGATCGCGTCTACCAGCGAAATGGCCGAAGCGCAGACGTCGCTGCCGCTCTGAGGCAAACGGGACAGCGTCACTCGGCAGGCATATCCAGCAGCGGGATGAGCTGCGGATCGATCGGAAATCCCAGACGGCGGGCAAGGTCAGCGGCGTGTCGGAAATCGGCGGCGCGCACGTGAAGCGTTCGCGCGAGCGCGGCGAGGT
>JAKOWQ010000424.1 GCA_029781465.1 Pseudomonadota bacterium | reverse complement strand
CATGGACAATAATCATATCGCGGGCTTCGAGGTGCCGATCCATGGCAGCCTTGGTGCGCCGATCCTCTTGGGCGGTGCGCCGCGCGGGATCGCGATATTGAACGGCACGCTCGCCGCCGCGGTTGGCCTCGGGCTCCAGCTATGGCTCGCGGGGCTTCTCATCTGGGCGGCGGGGCACAGCCTCGCCGTCCTCGCAGCGCGACGCGATCCGCAGTTTGCCCAGGTGCTGGTGCGGCATTTGCGGCAGCGGGGATTTCTCGCATGCTGAGCCTCAAGGAATATCGATCGCAGGCCGATCGGTTGGCGGATCATCTGCCCTGGGCGGCTTTGGTCGCAGATGGCGTCATCCTTAACAAGGATGGCAGCTTTCAGCGCAGTTTCGCCTTTTGCGGGCTGGATCTCGAATCCGCGACGGAAGCCGAACTGGTCTCGATCTCGGCGCGGGCCAACAATGTGCTGAGGCGCCTTGGCTCAGGCTGGGCGCTGTTCTTCGAGGCCGAGCGTCGCGAGGCGCTCGACTATCCGATGAGCGATTTTCCCGATGCGGTAAGCTGGCTGGTCGATCGCGAGCGCCGCGCGGCGTTCCTGGCCGAAGGCGCGCATTTTGAGAGCTTCACCTGGCTAACGCTCGTCTGGCTGCCGCCCGCCGACAATGAGGATGCGGCCGGGCGTGCATTGGTCGAGCGGGCCGATGATAGCCAAGGCCGGGACTGGCGCGGCGCGCTCGAGCATTTCATTGCCGAGACCAACAGGGTGTTGGACCTGTTTCAGGGTTTCCTGAGCTTTGCCCGCGCGCTGTCGAGCGAAGATACACTGACCTATCTCCATGGCACCATCTCGGAGCGGCGGCACGCCATAACCGTTCCCGAAACGCCGATGTACCTCGATGGGCTTCTCGCTGACACACCTCTTGTCGGCGGGCTCGATCCGATGCTGGGCGACCTGCATGTCCGCACCCTGACCGTGATGGGATTTCCCAATGCGAGCCGACCAGCATTGCTTGACGGATTGAATGCGCTGGATTTCGGCTATCGCTGGGTCACGCGCTTTATCGCGCTCGACAAGGCGCAGGCGACCAAAACTCTCACCAGCCTGCGCCGTCAATGGTTCAACAAGAGGAAGTCGGTAACGACGATCCTGCGCGAGGTGCTCTATAATAGCCCGGCGCAG
>JAKOWQ010000423.1 GCA_029781465.1 Pseudomonadota bacterium | reverse complement strand
CGGGTGGGCCAGGCGGATGCGGCGGATCAGCGGCGTCTCGGTGCGCACTTCGGAGACGATGAGGGTGGAGCCGGTCATGGTCGGGTTGTTGAAGTCGGTGGGGGCCGGTGGGGCAGGAAAGCCCGCTTCTCGATGGCCTGGTGGTCAATGTAGAAATGATTGGTTTAGATGTCAACTATATTCATGAAAATTCATGCAAATGCAAGGGAAAACCCCAGTCCGCGTGCGACCAAGCCCGGTTTCGAAGGTGGCCCGCGCTATGCTCGGATGGTGACCCAACGATCCTTCCGTGCCAATGCCCAGCCCCCGGCGACGCCTCCAGAGCCCGCCCGTTTCATCGACGGCTACCTGGCCTATTTGCTGGCGCAGGCAAGCCATCGGATTTCGGGGGAGTTCCACCGCGAGGTCGAGGCGGCCGGCCTGTCGGTGACCGAATGGCGCGTGTTGGCGAGCCTGGCGGACGGCGCGCGCGAAACCATCGGTACCCTGAGCCAGTTGACCCTCACCAAGCAGCCAACGCTCAGCAAGATCGTGCAGCGCATGGAGCGTCAGGGCCTGGTGATGCGCGGCAGCATGGCGTCGGACAAGCGCCAGACGCTGGTGGCGCTGACCCCGCAAGGACAGAAAGTGGCCCGGCGGCACCTGCGGCGCGCGCTCGGCCACCAGGCGCAGGTTCTGCAGCCCATCGACCCGCAGGAAGCGCAGTGGCTGATCGGCGCGCTGCATCGCCTGATGCAGTTGCCGCCGGGGCCGGATTCCAGCGCCGGATAACAGCGGGCGGCGGATGGCGCGCCCCAGGCTTTCTGTGCGTAGGCGCGCTCCGCGGCTTGGCCGCGCTACAGGGGGTGATGGGCGTGGGGCGGGTTACAGCATCCCGCTGCGGCTCAGGGCTGCGACTTCTTTATGACCCATACGGGATCGGCATGCCCATCTGGAGGGCCGCTATTCGCCGGAAAAACGGGGCAGGTCAAACGCCGTGACACGGGGCGGATTCGCAAAGTTCTCGACCTGCACCAACACCGTCTGCGCCACAGACCCTTGCCCCAGGCGCGATGTGCCCTTATCCAGCGTCACGACGTTGGGGTTGCCATGCTTTTCCAGTGAAGCCGCGG
>JAKOWQ010000421.1 GCA_029781465.1 Pseudomonadota bacterium | reverse complement strand
TGCCGCCAGCTCCGCATAAAGCCCGGTGCGATCGATCTTGCCATTGGGCGAAATCGGCATCGCCGCGCGCCAGTGAATGACTTTCGGCTGCATAAAATTCGGTAATTCCTGCATAAGGATACGCGGCAATTCTTCCTCTGCACCTGAAGTTCCGGGAGTCGGTCTGACGATCAGGTGGACCGCCTGGCCCAGCCGCTCGTCGGGGATTCCCAGGGCTACGGCCTCGGCCACCAGACCGGTTGCAAGCGCGGCATCCTCGACTTCCTGCGGGCTGATCCGGTTGCCCGCACACTTGATCATCGCATCGCGCCGCCCGGCAAAATAGAGCAGACCATCGGCATCGCGCCGCACCCGATCACCCGACCATACCGCCGTGCCGCCATAGTGCGAGGCGACGGGCGCGGGCTTGAAACGCTCAGCAGTGCGGACCGGATCCTGCCAATATCCTTGCGCCACCAGCGGCCCGCAGTGAACCAGCTCGCCCTCCTCGCCATCCGCGGCAATCCCGCCGCTATCGGCGATCACCAGAATCTCAGCATGGGGAATCGCCTTGCCCATCGAAGTCGGATGGCTATCGACCAGCGCGGGATCGAGGTAGGTCGAACGAAAGGCCTCTGTCAGCCCGTACATCGGGAACAGCCGGGCGGCGGGAAACAGGCCGCGCAAACGCCGCACCAGCTCCACGGTCAGAGCACCGCCCGAATTGGTCAGGCGGCGCAGCCTGGCCGCTGTTTCCGGCGGCCATTCGAGCTCGGTCAGCTGCACCCACAGCGGCGGTACCGCAGCGAGCGTGGTGACGCCGTGGCGCTCCACCGCCTTGATAACATCGCGCGGGGTCAGATAGTCGAGCGGCACCGCGCTCGCTCCGGCAAACCAGTGCGAGAGCAGCTGGTTCTGCCCATAGTCGAACGACAGGGGCAGCACGGCGAGCGCCCGGTCATCGGCCCGCAGACCCAGATAGTCGGCCACACTCTCGGCCCCCAGCCACATGTTGGCATGGCTGAGCATGACCCCCTTGGGCTTGCCGGTGGAACCGCTGGTGTAAAGGATCGCGGCGAGATCGTCGGGATCGGCCCCGGACGGGCCAAGCCGCTGCGCCGCCTCGGCTTGCTCCAGCGCCTGGGCTTCCGCGACCACCTGGCAGCCCGCGGGAATGTCGGCTTCACCCAATGTGGCGAGCCGCGAGGGGGTTCCCACCAGAAGCCGGGCGCCGCTGTCAGTCAGGATATGCGCCACCTGGGCGTGCTTGAGCAGAGGGTTAACCGGAACATGGACCAACCCGGCCCGCGCCGCCGCCAGCGGCATCAGGCAGGTCAGCTCGCCCTTGGCCGCCCAACTGGCAACCCGCGCGCCCGGCTCGGGAACCTGCGCCGCGAGCCATCCCGCCAGCGCAGCGACACGATCCCTTAAGTCCTTGTAGCTAAGGGTATGTCCGCGCAGCACGAGCGCGGGGGCCGCATCTGCCCCGGTCAGGGCCAGGTGGTCGATCGGCCGGATCGCGGTTTTTCGGGCTTCGGGCACGGGCTTTGACAACTCCGACGGGAACTTTTCGCTTTGGTTAGCGTTGCATATCACGCCGATGTTAACGAAGTGCTTGGCGATGCCAAGACGGCGGCGCTGCTTGACGCCCATGCGGGTTCCGCGCCGTTCGACCGCAGCGAGTGGATCGCGCTTCAGGCGCGCGGCGCCGACCAGAACCCCTTGATTGCGGTTGCCAGCCGCGGCGATGCCCGCGCCGTTCTGGCGCTTGTCGGCACCGGGCACCTGCGCTCGCTTGCCAACTGGTACAGTTTCACCGCTCGCCCGGTGACCAGCGCAGGCGAAGCCGGCGAGCAGGCTCTCACCGCTCTTGCCCGCGATCTCAGGCGGCGCGCCTGGCGGACTACCCTGGCCCCGTTGCCCGACGAAGATGGTTGCGCCAGCCAGACCGAACGCGCCTTTGCCGCCGCCGGGTGGAAAACCCGCCGCGAGCAGTGCGACGTCAATCACATCCTTGAGGTGGCCGGGCGCAGCTTCGCCGAATACTTCGCCGCGCGCCCCGGCCCGCTCCGCACCACTTTCAAGCGCAAGTCTGGCAAGGTATCGGTGCGCCTGCTCCAGCACTTTTCGCCGCGCGTGTGGAACGAATATGAGGCAGTTTACGCGGCCAGCTGGAAGCCGGAGGAAGGCAACCCGGCGATGCTGCGCGCCTTTGCGGAACAGGAAGGCAAGGCTGGACGGCTGCGGATGGCCGTGGCCCATGCCGATGGCCAGCCGATCGCCGCGCAGTTCTGGACGGTCGAAGGCGGCACGGCCTATATTCACAAGCTCGCCCACCGTGAGGACGCCAGGGCGCTTTCGCCCGGAACCACGCTTTCCGCCGCGCTTTTCGAGCAGGTGATCGATCGCGACAAGGTGCGGCTGGTCGATTTCGGCACCGGCGACGATGCCTACAAACGCGACTGGATGGAGGCGGTGCGCCCGCGCTTCCGGCTCGATTGCCTTAGCCCCGCTGCGCCGCGCGCCTGGCCGCACCTTGTGCGCCGGGCCTTGGCTGGATAGAGCGCGGAACGCCTGTCAGGGATACCAGAGAATGACCTCCGATACCGATCACAAATTGCGCCGGATCCTCACCGATGTGCTGGGGCTCAAACCCGGCCAGGCCGATGCGTTCGATGCCGATACCGGCCTGTTCGGCCACCTGCCCGAACTCGATTCGATGGCGGTCGCCGGGCTGTTGACCGAGATGGAGGATCGGCTCGATATCGTGGTCGAGGACGATGAACTCGATGGCGAGCTGCTCGAAACCTACGGCAATCTGCTGGCCTATGCGGAGGCCAAGCGCGCGCGCTGATGCAGTTCACGGCCTACCCCTGTCCGCTTCCCGGCGGCGCGGCGGGCAGCGAGTTTGCGCTGGCCTTTGACCGTGATCGTCAGCACCGCATGCTGGTACTGCCCGCGCTGTTCGACGAGGCCAACCGCATGCGCCGCTTCGCGGTCGAAGTGATGCGCAGGCTCGATGGGGCCGGGATCGACAGCTTTCTGCCCGATCTTCCCGGCTGCAACGAAAGCCTTCGCTCGCTGGCCGAAGTCGAGGCCGAGGACTGGGCAATGGCCGCCGAAGCTGCTGCCGCCGAATTCGGTGCCAGCCACGTGCTGGCGATCCGTGGCGGCGCGCTGTTCGTGCCCGGAGCCTTGCCGGGATGGAGCTATGGCGCGGTCAAGGGTGCCAGCCTGCTGCGTACCATGCTGCGCGCGCGGGTGCTGGTCTCGCGCGAGGCCGGCCGCGAGGAAAACCTCGAGGGCCTGCTTGCCGAGGGCCTGAGCCAGGGACTGGAACTGGCCGGGCACCGTCTTTCGGCGGACATGTTCGCACGGCTGCATGAACTCGCTCCGGGCGACGATATCCGCCTGACGGCGATCGATCAGGATCTGATCGGGGGAAGCCCGCTGTGGCTGCGCGCCGAACCCGACGAGGATCCCGACCAGGCCGATGCCCTGGCGGCAGTGATCGCGATGGGACTGAAGCAATGAGCCGCCGTCAGCTTATTTTCCCCTGCGAAGGCGTGCAGCTGGCCGGATCGCTCGATTCGGCTGCGGCGACCACCGGCCTGCTGATCGTCAGCGGCGGCAACGAAGTGCGCGCGGGGCCTTGGGGAAGCCAGGCCGAACTGGCCGAGCGGTTCGCCACCGCCGGTTTCCCCGTGCTGCGCTTCGACCGGCGCGGGGTGGGCGATAGCGAGGGCGAGAATGGCGGCTTCACGGCAAGCGCCCCGGATATCGCCGCCGCGCTGAAGGCCTTTCGCGCCCATGTCCCCACGCTCAAGCGGATCGTGGCGTTCGGCAATTGCGATGCGGCCAGCGCACTGATGCTGGCCCGGGGCGAAGGGATCGACGCCTTGGTCCTTGCCAATCCCTGGACCTTTGAGCCGGAACCGGAACCCGAAGCCGCACCGGAAACCCCGGCCGAACCTGAAGCGCCCCCGATGCCCCCATCGGTGCTGCGCGCGCACTATCTGCGTCGGCTGACCGACCCGCGCGCATTGTGGCGGTTGTTGACCGGCAAGGTTGAGGTCAGAAAGCTCGCCACCAGCCTGGCCGAGGCGGTGAAGCCCGATGCCCCGCCCAGCAGTCTGGCCCAAAGGATCGCTGAAGGGATCGCGGACTATCCCGGGCTGGTGACGATCCTGATCGCCGAGCGCGATCGCACCGGCCAGGCTTTCCTCGCCAATTGGGACCGCAGCGACAAGCGCCTGCGCATCTGCCCCGATGCCAGCCACAGCTTCGTCGAGCCGCAGGCACGGATCTGGCTGCAAGGCCAGATCCTCGCGGCGTTGCGGGGGGCTTCCTAACCCCGCGCGAGAAATTCGCGTTCGGCCACGAAACGCTCTGCATCGAGCGCGGCCATGCAGCCGGTGCCCGCCGCGGTCACTGCTTGGCGATAGGTGTGGTCCATCACATCGCCGCACGCGAAGACCCCGGGAATCGCGGTCTTGGGAGTGCCCGGCTCGACCACGATGTAGCCCCCGGCATCGAGCTCGACCTTGCCCTTGAACAGCTCGGTCGCGGGAGCATGGCCGATCGCCACGAAGGCCCCGTCGGTCGGCTCGATCGAGGCCTCGCCGGAGACGGTATCCTTGAGGGCAACCCCCGTCAGACCGGTTTCCCCTCCGACGAAATGATCGACCGCCTTGTTCCACAGCACCGTAATGTTCGGGTGGGCGAAGAGCCGATCTTGCAGGATTTTTTCCGCGCGCAGCGAATCCCGGCGGTGGATCAGGGTGACGTCCTGCGAGTGATTGGTCAGGTAAAGCGCTTCCTCGACCGCGGTGTTGCCGCCGCCGATCACCACCACCTTCTTGCCGCGATAGAAGAACCCGTCGCAGGTAGCGCAGGCCGAAACCCCCTTGCCCGAAAGCTCCTGCTCACCCGGCACGCCGAGCCAGCGGGCCTGGGCGCCGGTGGCGATCACCAGCGTTTCGCCTTCGTAGACATCGCCGCCATCGCCCACCGCGCGGAACGGCGGACCCGAAAGGTCGATATCGACGATCGTATCCCAGATCATCCGCGTGCCGACATGCTCGGCCTGGGCCTGCATCTCCTGCACCAGCCACGGCCCCTGAATCACATCGCGAAAGCCGGGATAGTTCTCGACATCGGTAGTGATGGTCAGCTGTCCGCCCGGCTGGAGTCCCTGCACCACGATCGGCTGCAATCCGGCCCGGGCACCATAAATCGCGGCGGTCAGGCCCGCCGGGCCCGAGCCGATGATGAGCATTCGGGTGGTGTGAGTCGCCATGAAATCCTCCGCTGCGCCCCGGCGAGATAAGGCGCAGTCACGCGCTTTGCCAGTGCCGCTCAGCGCCTTTTCCCTGACTTTGCGCTCGATCAAGGAAATGCCATGACCGCATTGCAATTGCGACTTGCTCGCATTAGCGATGTCAGCGACTACGGGGGACTTCATGCGAAAGACAATTCCGGCGATCCTGATCGCGGTTGCCTTGCCTTCTGCGGCTCACGCCGCGCCCGGGATGGGCACGGAGGTTTACGGTGCGACCGTGAACGCGGGCGAACTTGAGGCCGAGACCCGCTATGACCTTCTGACCGGCGGCGCCGACAACGGCGAGGATGTTATCCAGATTGAGGCCTCATACGGCATTTCCAGAAGCTTCAGCCTGGGAATCCAGGCCGAATTCGAAAAGGAGCCGGGCGCTGCGCGCAAGGCGGAAGAGCTTGGAGTAGAGGCGATCTGGGCACTTGGCCGGGTCGGCGGTTTCGATATCGCGCTCTACGGCGAGTACGAGATCGTGTTCGACGGCAACGATGAAATCGAGACCAAGCTGCTGCTTCAGCATCGCAAGGGCCCCTTTGACCTGCGGCTCAACCTGATCGCGGCAAAGGAGCTCGATTCGTCCGAAAAGGTCGAGCTGGGTTACGCCTTTTCCGCCGACTACGAGGTGTTCCACGAAATCCGCCTTGGCGTTCAGGGCTTTGGCGAGCTGGGCGGCATCGACCGTTTCCTGCCCCGCGCCGAGCATTTCTTCGGACCGGTCGCCAAGTTCGAGATCGAAGCACTGGGCCCCGAAGTCGAGCTTGAAGCAGGCTACTTGTTCGCGCTTGGCGCCGCGCGCGACGATACCAAGGGGCAGCTGCGCATCGGCCTTGAATTCGAATTCTGATGCGCGCAAAGCCGTGGCCATGACCCCGCACGGACCGACCTCGAACAGCTTCATCTCGCAGCGGCTGCGGCTGCATTATGTCGATTGGGGCAACCCCTCGGCTCCGCCGCTGATCCTCCAGCATGGCGGGCGCGATCATTGCCGCTCGTGGGACTGGGTCGCCGAGGAGCTGGCGCGCGACTGGCACGTGATCGCCCCCGACCTGCGCGGCCACGGCGACAGCGCCTGGGTCCCCGACGGCAACTACGAGATGAACGCCTTCGTCTACGATTTTGCCCAGCTGGTGCACACGCTTGGGCACGATCAAGTGACTATCGTGGCACACTCGTTGGGCGGTAACATCGCGACGCGCTTTACCGGGCTCTATCCCGAAAAGGTCCGCAAGCTGGTCAACATCGAAGGGCTTGGCCCCTCCCCCGAAGTCCGTGCGCGCCGCGAAGCCGAGGGCTATGCCAACCGCTTCCGCAAGTGGATCGAAGAGCGGCGCGCTTCCTCGGGGCGGATCATGCGCCGTTACCCGACGATCGAAGCGGCCTACGCGCGAATGAAGGAGGAAAACACCTTTCTGACCGACGAGCAGGCCCGGCATCTCACGGTCCACGGCGCCAGCCGCAACGAGGATGGCACCTGGAGCTGGAAGTTCGACCCCTACCTCAACAACTGGCCGTTCGAAGACACGCCCGAAGAGCGCCTGAACGAGCTGTGGGCGGCGATCGCCTGCCCGGTGCTGTTCCTCTACGGCGCGGATTCATGGGCATCGAACCCCGAAAGCGATGGGCGTGCGATGGTTTTCCGGGATCACCGGGTGATCGAATTCGAGAACGCCGGTCACTGGCTGCACCATGACCAGTTCGACCGGTTCATGCGCGAGGTGCGCGGCTTCCTCTAGGATACGAGGTAAAGCGCGCGCAGCCTCTCCTGCGCAGCCCGATCAACGCCCAGGACCGCGTCCAGATACGCATCGATCGAGCCGTGACGATCGGCAATTGCCTGAAACGATTCCGTCAGAAACGCGGCATCGACCCCCATCAAGGTGCGCACCGTAACATCGTCGACCGGGCCGTAGCGGGCGCGGATATGCTCGGCGCCCTGAGCGATCCGTGCGTCGATATTGCCGGCCTGATTGGTAAGCAGATAGTCGGCCAGGATCTCGTCGGCATCGACCCCCAGAATATGCTGGAGCATCGCCACAGCAAAGCCGGTGCGATCCTTGCCCGCGACACAATGAACAAGGCTAGGTTCCCCGCCCTCACCCATCGCGGCAAGATA
>JAKOWQ010000390.1 GCA_029781465.1 Pseudomonadota bacterium | reverse complement strand
CCCTCGGTCACCACCTGGCGGTGCGCGCTCAGCCATTCGCGGGTCAGCTGGCGGGCCTGGGCCTTGTTCTCGTGGGCGACCGAATCCTCAAGATCGAGGATCACCACATCGGCACCGGTGCCGACCGCCTTGGACAGCTTCTTCTCGCTATCCCCGGGAATGAACAGCCACGAGCGCACCGCCATCTTCGCGAACCCCTTGTTATCCCGGTTGCAAGGCCGGGTAATCGATATAGCCCGCCTCTCCTGGCAGATACCAGCTTTGCGGGACGTTAGCGTTGGGTGCCCATTCGGCGCCGTTGCGGATCCGCCAGGGCAGATCGGGATTGGAAATGAACGGGCGGCCAAAGCTGACCGCATCGCACCGGCCCGAGACCACATCGGCCTCGGCCGCTTCGGCGGTGTAATCGCTGTTGAGCACCAGCGTTCCCTTGTAGGCGGCGCGGATCACCGCGTCCTGCTTGGGCACATCGGTGCGCCCGAAAGTGCCTTCGGGGCCGGGCTGGCGCAGCTCGACGAAGCCGATCCCCAGCTCCTGGCAAACCTTGGCGGCGTGGCCGAACAGGCTGGCGGGATCGGGATCGTCGCAGCCCTGGGTATCGCCGTTGGGGGAAAGCCGGATCGAGACGTGACCCGCATCCCACACCGCGATCAGCCGCTCGAGCACTTCGCGCATCAGCCGGGTGCGATTCTCGACCGGGCCGCCATAATCGTCGTCGCGCAGGTTGGTGCTGGCGCGCAGGAACTGGTCGATCAGATAGCCGTTGGCACCGTGGAGCTGCACCCCGTCGAACCCGGCGGCGCGGGCGCGCGCGGCGGCCTTGCCGTAATCGTCAATGATCCGGCTGATATCGTCGAGGGTTGCGGCGCGGGCCTGAACGTGCGGCTGGCGCCCGGTCGGGGTGTGGGCATGGTCGGGCGCCGTGGTGGCCGAGGCCGAAACCGGCGGCTGGCCGCCCAGATAGTCCGAGTGGACGATCCGCCCCATGTGCCAGAGCTGCAGCACGATCCGCCCGCCGGCCTGGTGGACCGCCTCGGTCACCGGCTTCCAGGCTTCGGCCTGCTCGTCGCTGTAGATCGCCGGGGCAGCGTGCCAGCCATAGCCCTCGACGCTGATCGGGGTCGCCTCGGAGATGATCAGCCCGGCCGAGGCGCGCTGGCGATAGTATTCGGCGATCCGCGCATTGGGCATTGCTCCCGGATCGGCGCGGCCACGGGTCAGCGGCGCCATCAGGATCCGGTTGGGCGCCTCGATCGCGCCCAGGCGCACCGGGGTGAAAAGCGCTTCGTGCAAGGCATCCTCCGTCGATTTCGTTTTGCAATCCGTTTGCGGTCGCTAAGGCATGGCCATGGGCATTGCAACGGGGGAGAGTGCAAGGGGCGAGCGGAGCTGGAACGCGTGGCATTTCGCCGCGCTGCTGGGCGGCAACGCCGCGCTCGCGCTGGGCCCCTATTTTGTACGGCTGGCCGATAGCGGGCCGGTTTCGGCCGCGTTCTGGCGGCTGGCGCTGGCAGTGCCGCTGCTTGCCCTGCTGGCGCGGAGCAACAGGCAGAAGCTGAGCGGCTATCGCCCGGCGGTGTGGCTGGCGATCCTGGGCGCCGGGGTGTTCTTCGCGCTCGATCTGGGTGCCTGGCATCTGGGGATCGGGCTGACCCGGCTGGGCAACGCCTCGTTGTTCGGCAATTCGGGCAGCCTGATCGTGATGGCCTGGGGGCTGTGGGCGCTGCAGCGTGCCCCGCGCCGCAACGAATGGCTGGCCTTCGCGCTGGCGGTTCTGGGGGCCGCGGTGCTGATGGGCCGCAGCCTTGAGATCGGCAAGGCAACGCTGCTGGGCGATCTGTTCTGCCTCGCCGCCGGGCTGCTCTATGCCGGTTACATCATCCTGCTGCAGAAGCCGCGCGCCAGCCTGGGCAACTGGGCGCTGGTCGCCTGGTCGAGCGTGGCGGGACTGCCCGTGCTGCTGGCAATCGCGCTGCTGCTGGGCGAGCCGTTCTGGCCGCAGACCTGGTGGCCGGTGATCGCGCTGGCGATGTTCAGCCAGATCGTCGGACAAGGGCTGCTGATCTTCGCGCTGCGTCATTTTTCCTCGCTGGTTTTCGGCCTGGCCCTGCTGACCCAGCCGGCGATCTCGGTCGCGGCGGGGTGGCTGGCCTTTGGCGAGACGCTGGCGCCGCTCGATTTCCTCGGCATGGGGCTGGTCGCCGCCGGGCTGGCGCTGGCCCGCTCGACGCAGGAGTGATGCTGGGCTAGCCTGCTGGCATTGCACCGCTCCAGCCGGGAGAACCCCTGCATGAAAATCCGCCCGTTCCTTGCCGCGCTGCCGCTTGCCGCGCTGGCCTTCGCCGCCTTTCCCGGCCAGGCAAAACAGCCGCCCGCGCCGCTCGCCGCGACGATGCAGGCCGACCTTGCCTTCAAGGCGCTGGGCGATCGCTTCATCGCCTCGCTCACCCGCCTCTCACCGGTCGATGCGACCCAATTGGGTGAGCACCGCTATGACGATCGTTTGCCCGACATCACAGCCACCGGCCGCGCGGCGCGCCAGCGCGAATGGCAGACCCTGCTCGCCCGGCTCGGTGCGATCGATCCGGCCCGGCTCAACCGCGACAACCAGGTCGACCATGCCCTTCTGGTCAACGAGCTGCGCTATCGGCTGTGGAGCGATCTGACCCTGCGGGACTGGGCCTGGAACCCGCAGATCTACAACGATATCGCCGCCGGA
Organism: Pseudomonadota bacterium; assembly: GCA_029781465.1. Taxonomy (GTDB): domain Bacteria; phylum Pseudomonadota; class Alphaproteobacteria; order Sphingomonadales; family Sphingomonadaceae; genus Novosphingobium. The sequence continues at coordinate 2,728 of JAKOWQ010000390.1, read as the reverse complement.
TCGCTCTATACCCTCGCCGCGCGCGATTTCGCGCCGTGGGACGTGCGGCTGAAGGCCGCAACCGCGCGGATGGAGGCGCTGCCTGCTTTCCTCAAGGCCAGCCGGGCGCAGCTGGTCCCCGCGCGGGTGCCCCCGGTCCATGCCCAGACCGTCGCCCGGCAGAACGCCGGGATCGTCGAGATTGCCGAGGGGATGCTCGCCCCGCATGCCGATGTTCTCGCCCCGGCCGAGCGGGCGCGCTTCGATGCGGCGCTGGCCGGTCTCAAAGCCGCCGTCGCACAGCAGCAGACGTGGCTCGACACCGTGCTGGTGCCGCAGGCCAAGGGTGAGTTCCGGCTCGGCACCCGGCTCTATGATCAGAAGATGAAGTTCGCGCTGATGAGCGATCTGACCCGGCCCGAGCTCAAGGCACGCGCGCTCAAGGCCAAGGCCGAGACCCGGGCCGAGATGTACGCGCTTTCGCGCCGGGTGCTGGCCGGGCGCGCCGATGCGCCCGCGCTGCCCGACGATCCAACCCCGGCCCAGCAGCAGGCGGCGATCGAGGCCGCGCTCAAGCTGTCCTACGCCAAGCATCCGCCGCGCGCCGAGCTGGAAAAGCGCGCCCGCGAGACCCTGGCCGAGGCGACCGCCTTCGTGCGCGAAAAGGGCTTCATCCGCATGCCCGATGGGCCGGTGAAGGTGATCACCATGCCCAAATTCCAGCAGGGCAACGCGGTGGCCTATAACGATTCGCCCGGACCGCTCGAACGCGGCGAGGCCAATTTCTACGCGGTCAGCCCGATCCCCGAGGAGTGGAGCGACCAGCAGGCGCAAAGCTTCCTGGCCGAATACAACGAATACATGATCCACGATCTGTCGATCCATGAAGCGATGCCGGGGCACTACCTCCAGCTCGATCACTCGAACCGCTTTCCCGGCACGCTGCGCGCGCTGCTATCTTCGGGGCCGTTCGTGGAAGGCTGGGCGGTCTATGCAGAAGGGGTGATGAAGGACGAGGGCTACCTTGGCGGCGATCCGCTATTCCAGCTCACCGTGCTCAAGATGCGGCTGCGCTCGATCACCAACACCCTGCTCGACATCGGCATCCAGACCGAGGGGATGAGCCGCGAGGAGGCGATGGACCTGATGATGAACGGCGCCTTCCAGCAAGAGCGCGAAGCCGCCGGAAAGTGGATCCGCGCCAGCCTCTCGTCGGTGCAGCTGCTGAGCTATTTCACCGGCTATACCGAACACCAGGCGCTGCGCGAGGAAGCGAAGCAGCGCTGGGGCAAGGACTTCACCCTGCGCCGCTACAACGACGCGGTGCTGGCCCACGGCTCACCCCCGGTGAAATACGTGCGCGCGCTGATGTTCGGGTTTCCGGTGGGGTAGCCTGAGCTACCGGCTGACCCGCCGGATCGCATAGCGTCCGCCGACCTTGACGTGATAATAGAGCGCGCGGCCATCAGGAGAGAATGTGGGGGCTTCCGCGGCCTCTCCCGAAATTGCGGAAATCCTTTGCGGAGGACCGAAAGTGCCATCGTTGCCCAGTCGCGAAATCCACACGCTGGTCTGCAGCACCGGACCTAACTTGCTGGCGCGGGTGAAGGCCAGTACCTTGCCATCGGGGGAGAGCGCCGCCGCATATTCAAGATCGCCGGTATTGACCGCCGCGAGCCTTCGCTCGTCCTCTGGCGCGTAACGATACCCGGCGCCGTCCCGGCGGGCCAGGCGCAAGTCGGCAGCGTCGGGAACCGGGCCGCCAGAAAAGGTTCCATCCGCGAACACAGCAATTTCGCCATCGCGGGACAATTCGACATCAAATACCAGGCGGCCCAGCTTTTTCAGCGAAAGCCGGTCCTGCAAGGCCAGGTCGGTCACCGCGCCATCGCGCCATTTGCCGCAATAGACCGACCCCAAGGTTTCAAAGTAGGATCGGGTTGAAACAAAGCACAACAGCCCGGTTGCTGACATCGTCGCGACTGCATCGAGGGCTGGGCTGTTCGCGCCGCGAACCAGTCCGCGATAGCGAAAGGTCAGATCGTCCTTGCGCTCTGCCCAGTGCAGGTCGGTCTGTGCGTCGGGTGCGTTGGAATTGTTGAAGAACAGAACCGAGCCATCGCGGGACAGAAACGGCTCCATCGCATCGCCTGCGTATCCGGTGATGGAGACCGGTCGGGGGCCGCCGAATCCGTCCGACACCCCCGGTTCGAGAGCGCCGGGCGAAGCCGTCCCGCAGGCTCCCGCAAGCACAAGCGGGGCTAGAGCTGCCAGGCGCATCACCGCCCCCCCAAATCCCCCTTGCCCACGCTCGCGCTGGCCATTTCCAGCATCTTGTCGAGGCTTCGCTTGGCGCGCAGGCGCAGGCCTTCCTCGATCTCGATCCGGGGCTTGAGGTCGCGCAGGGTGAGGTAGAGCTTTTCCAGGGTGTTGAGCGCCATGTAGGGGCAGATGTTGCAGCTGCACTGGCCGTCGGCGCCGGGCGCGCCGATGAAGGTCTTGCCGGGCAGGGCCTTTTCCATCTGGTGGATGATGTGCGGTTCGGTCGCGACGATCAGGGTGTCGCCGGGGAAGGACTTGGCGAAACCCAGGATCCCGCTGGTCGAGCCGACATAGTCGGCATGGTCGATGATGCTGGGCGGGCATTCGGGGTGCGCTGCCACCGGCGCGTGCGGGTGCTTGGCCTTGAGCTTGAGCAGCTCGGTTTCGCTGAAGGCCTCGTGGACGATGCACACGCCCGGCCAGAGCA
>JAKOWQ010000349.1 GCA_029781465.1 Pseudomonadota bacterium | reverse complement strand
AGCCGCCGCACCCACTGGTGTGGCGGCCCCTTGTTTGGGATTTGCGTCGATCCGCGGCGTCGTCAGACGATGGTCGCGGAAAACATCAGACCGCTGAGCGTAGCCGCGGCGATGATCGACAGCACCTGAACGATGCTGCGCATGGTGTTTCTCCTACACTTTGTTTTGGCGAACTTACTTCGCGGATGCAACATAACCAATTTGGTAGAGAATAAAAGTGCAAAATCGGAAAAGGATGTTGCGTTTCCCGCAACGATAGTTTCGGCAACGCGCGGGCTGGACAGGCGCGCGCGGCGTCCGCAACATGAAGCCAGAAAACGATTCCGCCAGAGAGGACCATGCAGCAAAATCCAGCCTCCCGTCTCGACGCCGAATTCGGCTCGTTTCCCGGCCTGATCCAGGCCTGGGGCCAGTTCCGGGGCGATGCCTGCGCGCTGTTCGATGGCACCACCCGCCTGAGCTGGCGCGAAACGGCTGAGCAGGTGGAGCGGATTGCCGCGCGGCTTCAGAGCGATGGGCTGGAGCGCGGACAGGCAGTGGCGATCCTGGGCACGTCCAGCGTCAACTATGCGCTGATCTACCTTGCCGCGATCCGCGCCGGGGGCTGTGCCGCGCCGCTCACCACCAGTGCCAGTCCCGATCAGCTGCGCGGCATGGCGCTCGATTCGGGCGCGATCCACCTGTTCATCGACCGGGCCAAGCTCGACGAGCTGGGCCAATTCACGCTGCCGATCGCGCACCGGATCGTGTTCGACGAAGATCTGGAGGCCTTCATGGCCCCGCCCGGAACCCAGGCCGCGCCGTTCGAGCCGGAAGACCGCGATCCGCTCAACATCATCTATTCCTCGGGCACGACGGGAATTCCCAAGGGGATCGTTCACAGCCACGGAATGCGCTGGCGGCAGATGACCTTTCGCGCCGCGCTCAACTACGGCACCGACAGCCGCACGTTGACCTCGACCCCGCTCTATTCGAACACGACCATGGCGGTGTTCCTGCCCACGCTCTATTCGGGCGGGTGCGTCTCGATCATGGGCAAGTTCGATAGCGAGAAATGGCTTGAGCGCGCCCAGAACGAGCAGATCACCCACACCATGCTGGTGCCGGTGCAGTACCGGCGGCTGATGCAGTTCGCGCATTTCGACGATTACGATCTGTCATCGCTGAAGATGAAATACTGCACCTCGGCGCCCTTCCCGGCGGAACTCAAGGCCGAAGTGCTGGCACGCATGCCCGGCGGACTGATCGAGATCTACGGCATGACCGAAGGCGGCGTGGCCTGCATCTTCCCGGTCCACGAGCATCCCGACAAGCTGCACACGGTGGGTTTTCCCGCGCCGGGCCATTTCCTCAAGGTGCTCGACGAACAGGGCAACGAGGTGCCCCCCGGCACGGCCGGCGAGCTGGTCGGCAAGAGCCCGACGATGATGCTGGGCTACAAGAACCAGCCCGAAAAGACCCGCGAGGGTTACTGGATCGATCCCGCCGACGGATCGACCTGGCAGCGCATGGGCGATGTCGGCCGGCTTGACGAGGATGGCTTCGTCGAACTTGTCGGGCGGACCAAGGACGTAATCATCTCGGGCGGGTTCAACATCTTCCCGGTCGATCTCGAAACCGAACTGGCAAAAGACGAACGGGTGGTCGAAGCGGCAGTGGTCGGCGTGCCGAGCGAGCAATGGGGCGAAACCCCGGTGGGCTTTGTGGTGCTGAAAGCCGGGGTGGACGAAGACGCCCTGGAGGATATCCGCAGCCTGACCAACAGCCGCCTGGGCAAGACCCAGCGCGTTTCCGCGCTTCACGCGATTCCCGAAATGCCGCGCAGCCACATCGGCAAGCTGCTCAAGACCGAGCTGAGGGAGATGGTGGCCGCGAAGTGATCGGCGGCTTGCGCCCCGGCCGCTGGACCATTATCGGCCTGCCATGACCATCCAGCCTTCAGACTCGATCCTGATCGTCGATTTCGGCAGCCAGGTTACCCAGCTCATCGCCCGGCGCGTGCGCGAGGCCGGGGTCTATTCCGAAATTGCCCCGTTCAGCCACGCCGCCGCCGCCTTTGCGCGGATGAAACCGCGGGGGATCATCCTTTCGGGCTCTCCGGCATCGGTGCTGGATCGGGACGGGCCGCGCATTCCGGCGGAAATCCTCGAATCGGGGCTGCCGATCCTGGGGATCTGCTATGGCCAGCAGGCGCTGATGCACCAGCTTGGCGGCGAAGTGATGGCAGGCGATGCCGGCGAGTTCGGCCGCGCCTTCATCGAGATCACCGATGGCTGCGCGCTGTTCGACGGCCTGTGGGCCGAAGGCGAAAAGCACCAGGTGTGGATGAGCCACGGCGACAAGGTTACGCGCCTTGCGCCCGGTTTTCGCGCGGTGGCGACCAGCCCCGGCTCGCCCTTTGCCGTGGTCGCCGACGATGCGCGGCGGATCTACGCTACCCAGTTTCACATGGAAGTGGTTCACACCCCCGACGGGGCGAAGCTGCTCAAGAACTTCGTGCGCCACGTCTGCGGGCTGGCCGGCGACTGGACCATGGCCGAGTTCCGCAAGACCAAGATCGAGGAAATCCGCGCCCAGGTCGGCAAGGGAAAGGTGATCTGCGGGCTTTCCGGCGGGGTTGACAGCGCGGTGGCGGCGGTGCTGATCCACGAGGCGATCGGCGATCAGCTGACCTGCGTCTTCGTCGATCACGGGCTGATGCGGCTGGGCGAGGCCGAACAGGTGGTGAGCCTGTTCAAAGGCCATTACAACATCCCGCTGATCCACAAGGACGTTTCGGCGCTGTTCCTTGGCGGGCTGGCGGGCGTCACCGATCCCGAGGCCAAGCGCAAGTTCATCGGCAAGACCTTCATCGACGTGTTCGAGGCCGAGGCGAAGCAGATCGGCGGCGCAGATTTCCTCGCGCAGGGCACGCTCTATCCCGACGTGATCGAGAGCGTCAGCTTCACCGGCGGACCGAGTGTCACGATCAAGAGCCACCACAATGTCGGCGGCCTGCCCGAGCGGATGAACATGCAGCTGGTCGAGCCGCTGCGCGAGCTGTTCAAGGACGAGGTCCGCGAGCTCGGCCGCGAGCTGGGGCTGCCCGACGTCTTCGTCGGCCGCCACCCGTTCCCCGGCCCGGGTCTCGCGATCCGCATCCCCGGCGAGGTGACGCGCGAGCGCTGCGACGTGCTGCGCAAGGCCGACGCCATCTACCTCGAGGAGATCCGCAACGCCGGGCTCTACGATGCGATCTGGCAGGCGTTCGCCGTGCTGCTGCCGGTCAAG
>JAKOWQ010000345.1 GCA_029781465.1 Pseudomonadota bacterium | reverse complement strand
CGGTCCTCGGCGCAGGCTTCGCGCAGCGCATCGCGGTGCCGCTCCTCCAGCGGTTCGAGCCTGAGCGGACCGTCTTCCAGCACCGTGTGCAGGCCAAGCGGATCGTCCTTCACCATCCCAGCGCCTCGACGAAGTGGCGCCGGCACAAGGCGACATAGCGGTCATTGCCGCCAATCTCGGTCTGGGCGCCGTCCTTGACCGCGGCGCCCGAACCGTCGACGCGCAGGTTCATGGTCGACTTGCGCCCGCAGTGACACACCGCCTTGAGCTCGACCAGCGAATCCGCGATCCCCAGCAGCACTTTCGAGCCCGGAAACAGTTCGCCCTGGAAATCGGTGCGCAAACCATAGCACAGCACGGGAATGTTGGCGCTGTCGGCCAGCCGGGCCAGCTGCCAGACCTGTGCCTCGGTCAGGAACTGTGCCTCGTCAACCAGGACGCAGGCCAAGGGCTCGACCCGGTGCGCCGCGCTGACCCGTTCCCACAGGTCGGTCTCAGGAGAATAGCGGTGCGCATCGGCCCCCAGACCGATCCGGCTTTCGATCGCGTGATGGTCGGACCGGTGATCGAGCGCGGCAGTCCACAGCATGGTCGCCATCCCGCGTTCGCGGTAATTGAAATCGGCCTGCAGCAGCGTGGTCGATTTGCCCGCGTTCATGCTGGCGTAGTAGAAATAGAGCTTTGCCATGCCGCCCTGAGATAGGGCGTCCTTCGCGAAAGACCAGTGCGTTTGACGCGGCCCTGTGGAACGTCCATTGGGGCTGCGAAATCGAGACCGGGGAGAGACCGCTTGCGCATCGCGCTTGGCCTATTGCTGTTGCTGAGCAGCGGCGCGGCCAATCCCGCCTACAGTTTCCGGCTCGATGAGGCGGGAAGCGACGTCAATGCGCGGGTCGCCTTCTTTGGCCTTGCCAGCAAGACCGCGCATTTCCCGCGCATCAGGGGCTCGATCCGTCTTTCGCCCGATCGCCTCGATACCATCGATCTCGATGTCGAGCTTGATGCCCGTGCGCTGACCGCTGGCGATGCCGTTACCCAGGACCGCCTCAAGGGGCAGGATTTCTTCGATGTCGCGCACTATCCCGCGGTCCGCTTCAGTGGGCACCGGATGACCATGACCGGGCCGGTCACGGCAACCGTCGCGGGTGAGATCACCGCGCGCGGCGTCACCCGGCCGGCTCAGCTTTCGGTTGCCTTTCGCGATCCCCCGGCGCGCAGCACCGGGCACGATCCGGTAGTGCTCACCGCCCGCACGACGATCAACCGCCGCGAATTCGGGATGACTGC
>JAKOWQ010000027.1 GCA_029781465.1 Pseudomonadota bacterium | reverse complement strand
GCCGACATCGAGGCCCGGATCCGCGCCCAGGACGAGGACATCGCGCTGGCGATCGACCCGCACTACGCCGAGAACTGGCGCGCCGGCACGCCGGCGCGGATCGACATCATCACCGACACCACCCGCCGCAACACCGACGTCACCACCGCGCGGGTCAGCAAGGTGCTGGAACAGTACGGCAAGGCGGTCGGCACCATGCGTCTGCTGATCCGCGGCATCGACCCGCGGATCGCCGCCCCGGTGCAAGTCGGCACCCGCGACATGGCCACCCCGGAAGCGAAGAACAGCCAGTTCATGGCGATCCTGCTGCCGATGATCCTGACCATCTTCGCCTTCATCGGCGGCGCCCACCTGGCGATGGACACCACCGCCGGCGAGCGCGAGCGGCAGTCGCTGGAGCCGCTGCTGGCCACCCCGGTGTCGCGCGCGGCGCTGGTCGGCGGCAAGATGCTGGCGTCGGTCGCACTCGGCCTGTTGTCGATGCTGCTGATCCTGGTCTCGTTCAAGGTCAGCGCCACCCTTGCCGGCGGCTCCGCCAGCCAGATGGACGTCAGCTTCGCGGCGATGGCCAAGCTGCTGCTCACCCTGCTGCCGCTGGTGCTGATCGGCACCGCGCTGATCACCGCGCTGGCGGCCGGCGCCAAGAGCATGAAGGAAGCGCAAAGCCACATCATCTGGCTGATGATGCTGCCGATGCTGCCGGCCTACGGGCTGATGGCCTATCCGCTCAAGGACACCGCGCTGTGGCAGTACGCGGTGCCGTTCCTGTCGCAGAACCAGCTGATCCAGAAGATCATCCGTGGCGAACATGCCGCGCTGGACCAGTGGGCGCTGTATCTGGCCAGTTCGCTGGCGGTGGCAGCGCTGCTGTGGACGGTCGCGGTCTGGCGCTACCGGCAGGAGAAGCTGGCGATCTCGGCCTGATCCGGACGCAACCTAGGAATGGAAACGCCCGGCCATGACCGGGCGTTTCGCTTGATCGCCGCTTGGGACAAAACCGCCTTACTGGAAGTTGATCGTGCGGCGGGTGGTGGTGGCCTGGTTGATCGGCTGGAACCTCCAGCGCTTCACTGCAGTGAGCGCCTCGCGCTCGAAATCGCGTGCGAACTGTCTGGGTACTTCGGAAGACACGACGCGCGCGCTGGTGACCGAGCCATCGGTCCCCACCGTGAATTCGACCTGCACCGATCCCGACGCCCCGGCGCGCTGCGCGGCGGGCGGGAAACGCGGTGCCGATTGGGACACCGCTTCCAGCGCACTGGACGCCGTTGGCCGCGGTGCCGGCGCCGACG
>JAKOWQ010000318.1 GCA_029781465.1 Pseudomonadota bacterium | reverse complement strand
CGAACTGATACCGCCCATTGACATAAAGGTAGCCGCGCCAGTCCTGCTGGCGGGTGGTGGCTGCCGTTCCGATCGGAATGCGCGAGCCCCGCGTGGCGTAACCGGTGATCTGGTAGGCCCCGTTGGAATTGAGTTCGCGGTACTGGGCTTCGATCATCGGCAATGCGCCGGTATAGACATAGCCGGTGATCGCCAGATCGCGATTGGCCGAAAGGCGCTGGTACCAGGTGTTGGAAAACTCCACGCCGTTCGATGCCGAAAGCCGGATGTCGGGGATCAGCAAGCCCGAGATTGGCCGCCCGTCGGTGGTCAGCACCAGGCCTGGCAGCGGCAGCAGCCGAACCCCGAACAGTTCGAGCCGCGCGCCGAGAAAGCGCACGCGCTTTTCCTCGGGATAGTAGATCACGCGCTCGGCGGTGACGCGCCAGCTCGGCTTGCGCGGACAGCCCTTGTCATCCTCAACCGCGCAAGCGCTGTAGGCGGCATTGTGCAGCACCACGTTGCCATCGTCGTTGCGTTCGCCCTTGATCGCGGCCAGCCGCCCGCCCTCGCGCAGCGCCAGCAGCATATTTTCCATCGCCCCGGCCTTGAGCTCGTCGGTCAGCTCGATCCGATCGGTGAACAGCTGGTTGCCGTCGGCATCGACGAAGCGAATGTTACCGGTGGCGACGATCTGGCCGCTCTTGCGGTCCCACACCACCTGGTCGGCGCGCACCGATTGGTCCCCACGCCGCAAGACCACATTGCCGAACACGGTAATGAGGTCATTCTCGCTGTCATAGCTGGCACCGTCGGCCTCGAAACCGATCTGGTCATCGTCGGCGGGAACCTGTTCGACCCGCGTGGGCAGCGCCGTGCGATCCTGCGCGCGCGCCGATTCGGGCGCCACGAGCGCCGCAATCGCCAACACGGCGGCGGCGATCGGGTTCGACAGGGAGGGAGGCAGACGCAGCTGCGCGGACGGGACCATGGCTTGCCTATCGCACCGGCGGCGCCTAACTGCAATCCACGCAAATCGTCTGCGGCATCGCTTTGCCGCAGGTGTGCAACCTTCCATTGGGAGCGAAAATGCAGATCGAATTTCTTGACGGCACCCTTGCCGCCGATACCAGCCCGGTTGCCCGCATCGTCAATCAGGATGCCATTCCCGCCGATCTTGAGTCCGTATTGACCGATGGCGCGCGCGCCAGCCGCTTCTCGGGCAAGACCGCGCAGCTGTTCGAGGGATTTGTCAGCCGCGGCGGCAAGGCGGTGCGCGTGGCGTTGATTGGCGCGGGCGATGGCAAGGCCAAGGATCGGCTCGCCGCGCTGGAACGCGCCGGGGCAGCCCTGACCGCAAAATTCCTCGCCTCAGGCGAAACCGCACTGACCATCGATCTTGCCGACTCCGGACTTGCCGCCGCCGATGCCGCTGCCTTCTTGCTGGGCGCGCGACTGCGCGGCTGGCGCCACGATGTCTATCGCACCCGTATGCCCGAGGATCAGAAGGCCACGCTCAAGACCATCCGTGTCGCCAATGCGCCCGCCGGGACTGAGGCGGCCTGGGAAGCCGAGGCAGCGCTTGCACAGGGGGTCGAGTTCACCCGCGAACTGGTGACCGAACCGGCCAACGTGATCTATCCCGAAAGCTTTGTTGCCCGCGCCGAAAAGCGCCTGGCGGGCACCGGGATCGGCCTTCGGGTGCTCGACGAGAACGAGATGGCCGCGCTCGGCATGGGTGCGCTTTTGGGTGTCGCCCAGGGTTCGGTGCGCAAGCCGCGGCTGCTGGTGATGGAATGGAAGGGCGGCCAGGCGGGTGAAGCGCCGGTTGCCTTCGTCGGCAAGGGGGTGACCTTCGACACCGGCGGGATCAGCCTCAAGCCCCCGGCCGGGATGGAAGACATGAAGTGGGACATGGGCGGCGCCGGCGCGGTGGCGGGCACCATGCTGGCGCTCGCGCTGCGCAAGGCCAAGGCCAATGTGGTCGGGGTCTGCGGGCTGGTCGAGAATATGCCCGATGGCAATGCCCAGCGCCCCGGCGACGTGGTTACCTCGATGTCGGGACAGACGATCGAGGTCATCAACACCGATGCCGAAGGGCGGCTGGTGCTGTGCGATGCGATCACCTGGACCCAGAAGGAATTCTCTCCCGCCGCGGTGATCGATCTGGCGACCCTGACCGGGGCGATGATCATTTCGCTTGGCAACGAGCATGGCGGACTGTTTTCCAACGACGATGCCCTGGCCCAGAAGCTGCTCGATGCCGGGATCGCCTCGGGCGACAAGCTGTGGCGCCAGCCGATGGGGCCTGCCTATGACAAGCTGATCGACAGCCCGATCGCCGACATGAAGAACGTCGGCCCGCGTGAGGGCGGTTCGATCACCGCGGCGCAGTTCATTCAGCGCTTTGTCGACAAGGGCACCCCCTGGGCGCACCTCGACATTGCGGGCATGGTCTGGGCGGCCAAGCCCGGCGCGACCTGGGACAAGGGCGCGACCGGATTTGGCGTGCGCGTGCTCGATCGCTTCGTGCGCGACCAGCTCGAAGGCTGATGCGGGTCGATTTCTACCAGCTGAGCAGCGATACCGCCGAAGTCGCGATCCGCAAGATCGCGACCAAGGCCTGCGAGAAGGGCGAGCGCATGCTGGTGGTCTCGGCCGATGATGCGCAGCTGATGCGAATCGATGAGGCGTTGTGGGCGGTGGAGGGCAGCTTCCTGGCCCACGGCCCTGCCGGTGGGCCGCATCAGGATCGCCAGCCAATCCTGCTTTCGGATCGCACTGATCCTGCCAACGGGGCCCGGCTGATCGCTCTGGCCGACGGGGTCTGGCGCGACGAGGCTCTGGGCTTCGATCGTGCGCTGCTGATGTTCGATGAAGCGACTGTCGAGGCCGCGCGGGTCACCTGGCGCGGGCTCGACACCGCCGAAGGGGTTGAGCGCGCGTACTGGCGCCAGGACGGCGGCAAATGGATCAAGGCCGCGTAACGGTTGCGGCCCGCGCGTTTCCCCGCTAGGGGCGCGCCGACCCTTCCAAAGCAACATTATTTCGCAAGGAAACGACCATGGCGGTTACCCGCACCTTTTCGATCATCAAGCCCGACGCCACCCGCCGCAACCTGACCGGCGCGGTCACCAAGATGCTGGAAGAAGCCGGCCTGCGCGTCGTCGCTTCCAAGCGCATCCACATGAGCCGCGAGCAGGCCGAAGGCTTCTATGCGGTGCACAAGGAACGCCCCTTCTTCGGCGAACTGGTCGACTTCATGATGAGCGAGCCGGTGGTGGTTCAGGTCCTCGAGGGCGAAGATGCCGTGGCCCGCAACCGGGACATCATGGGCGCGACCAATCCGGCCGACGCGGCCGAGGGCACCATCCGCAAGACCCACGCGCTGTCGATCGGTGAAAACACCGTCCACGGCAGTGTTAGTGACGAAAACGCCGCGATCGAGATCGCCTTTTTCGTCAAGCCCGAAGAGATCGTCGGCTAAGTCCGATCGCGGGACGCACATAGGGGCCGCCGGCGCGATCCGGCGGCC
>JAKOWQ010000295.1 GCA_029781465.1 Pseudomonadota bacterium | reverse complement strand
GCGCGTACCGATCCCCTCGTGCCCTATACCCGCTCGATCGCGCAGCGCGCGGGCTGGCGCTGGCGCATCCCGCTTCAGCATCGCACCGGCAACGGCCACGTGTTCTGCTCGGACCTGATGAGCGAGGATGAGGCGACCCAACATCTGCTCGATCAGGTCGATGGCGAGGTGCTGGCCGAGCCGCGGGTGGTCCGCTTCCGTTCGGGCTGCCGCACCCGCTTCTGGGAGCGCAACGTCGTGGCGATCGGGCTGGCCTCGGGCTTTATCGAGCCGCTTGAATCGACCGCGATCCATCTTGTCCAGACCGCGATCAGCCGTCTGCTCGATTTCCTCCCCAATGGTCCCGTCGCCGCGGCCGACCGCGACGGCTTCAACCGGCTGGCGCTGTTCGAGATCGAGAAGATCCGCGATTTCGTGATTCTGCACTATGCCGCCAACGGCCGACACGGCGAGCCCTTCTGGGACCACAAGCGGACGATGGAATTGCCCCAGCCGCTCGCCGAACGCATCGCCATGTTCCGCGCCTCGGGCCGGATCGTGCGGGAACACGATGAACTGTTCGATGTTCCGGGCTGGGTCCAGGTGATGATCGGCCAGGGAATCGATCCGCAGGGCTGGCATCCGCTGGCCGATCAGCTTTCGACGGAGCAACTCGCGGGCTTCCTCACCACAGTAAGGGATGCTTATGTGCGCGATGCGGCGCGCATGCCTACCCATGCCGATTTCATCGCCCGGTACTGCCCCGCAGGAGCGCCTGATGCCTAAGCCGTTGTTGCCTTGTGCCCTTGCTCTCTCGCTGGCGCTGGCCCTGCCGGCCTGCGCGCAGACGCCTGCTGCGATGCCTACCCCCGCCGCCGATTTTCGGGCGCGTGGTCCCGGCGACGAGGTGGTCTATTTCGTTCTGCCCGATCGTTTCGAGAACGGCGATCCCGGCAACGATCGGGGCGGGCTGAGGGGCGATCGGCTGGTCACCGGTTTCGATCCTGCGGCGCGCGGGTTTTACCACGGCGGCGATCTCAAGGGGCTGACTGCCCGGCTTGATTACATCCAGGGGCTGGGCGCCACCGCGATCTGGCTGGGCCCGATTTTCAAGAACAAACCGGTGCAAGGGCCACCGGGCCAGGAAAGCGCCGGCTATCATGGCTATTGGGTGACCGATTTCACCTCGGTCGACCCGCACTTCGGGACCGAGGGCGATTTTCGCGCCTTTGTCGAGGCAGCCCATGCGCGCGGGATGAAGGTCTACATGGACATCATCGCCAACCACACAGCCGATGTGATCCAGTATCGCGAACTGGCTCCCGAAGGCGGTTATCCCTATCGCTCGAAAGCCGATTATCCCTTCTCGCGGCGCGGCGGGGTGAAGGGAGCGCCGATCAACCCCGGCTTCGCTGGCGACGCCGATCCCTCGCCCGCCAACTGGGCCCGGATGACCGATCCTTCGTTTGCCTACACCCCCGTTGTGCCCAAGGGTGAGGAAAACGCCAAGGTTCCGGCCTGGCTCAACGATCCGGTCTATTATCACAACCGCGGCAACTCGGACTGGGTCGGCGAAAGCGCGCTCTATGGCGACTTTTCGGGACTGGACGATCTGGCCACCGAAAATCCGCGGGTCGTCGAGGGGTTCGTCGCGATCTACGGCAGCTGGATCGATCGATTCGGGATCGATGGCTTTCGGATCGATACGGCAAAGCACGTGAATTCGGAATTCTGGAAGGCTTTCGTCCCGGCCATGCTCGAGCGAGCGAAGGCCAGGGGGATTCCCAACTTCCACATATTCGGTGAGGTAGCGGTCAGCGACTACGATCCGGCGCTGCTCGCCTCATGGACGCGCAACGCGGGGCTGCCGGCGGTTCTCGATTTCGGCTTTTCGGTTGCCGTGGCGGAGGCAGTCGGCGGACGCGCGGGCACAACCGATCTTGCCCGGCTGTTCGATGACGATGCGCTTTATCAGGGCGGAAAGCAGGGCGCGTTGCAATTGCCGACCTTCGTATCCAATCACGACGCCGGACGCCTGGCGATGCTGGTCAAACAGGCCAATCCGCAGATTTCCCAGGAAGAGCTCTTGGCCCGCACCATGCTGGGCCATGCCATGCTGCTGACCCTGCGCGGGGTGCCGGTGATTTATTCGGGCGATGAGCAAGGCTTTGTCGGCACCGGTGGCGATCAGCAGGCGCGTCAGGACATGTTCGCGAGCAAGGTTGCGCAAGACAACGATCAGCCGCTGATCGGTACCAATGCGACGACCGCCGAGGCGAATTTCGACCCTGGCCATCCGCTCTACCGCCTGATCGCGGATCTGGCAGTGGTGCGCCGCACAACCCCGGCACTGCGCGGCGGCTCGACCAAGGTCCGGGCATTTTCCGACAAGCCGGGATTGTTTGCCGTCTCGCGGTTCGATCCGGAGAGCCAGCGCGAGGTGGTTGCAGCCTTCAACACTGCCGACCGGCCCATTACCGCCCGGATCGCAATCGAACCTGGCAGCCTTGCCTTCGCACCTCTCGCGGGCCAGTGCCCTCTAACGGCCGACGCGCCGGGCACTGTCACGATTACCCTGCCTGCTCTGGGCTTTGCGGTTTGTGCCGCCAAGGAATGAATGATCGGCCTGATTTCATGAACCGCATGTCACGTCTTGAAGCGACCGCCTCCCGCGTCGGTAGTCCCTGGTGGCGCGGAGCCGCCATCTACCAGGTCTATCCGCGCAGCTTCCGCGATTCCAACGGCGACGGGATCGGCGATCTGGCCGGGGTAACCGAACGCCTGGACTATATCGCCTCGCTTGGGGTCGATGCGATCTGGCTTTCCCCGTTCTTCACCTCGCCGATGAAGGACTTCGGCTATGACGTGGCCGATTACTGCGATGTCGATCCGATTTTCGGCACCCTGGCCGATTTCGACGCGCTGGTCGCGCGGGCGCATGCGCTTGGCCTCAAGGTGCTGATCGACCAGGTCTATGCCCACAGTTCCGATCAGCACGCCTGGTTCGCCGAAAGCCGGCAGGACCGCGCCAATCCCAAAGCCGATTGGTACGTCTGGGCCGATGCCAAGCCCGACGGATCGCCGCCCAGCAACTGGCAGTCGGTATTCGGCGGCCCGGCCTGGACCTGGGATGCGCGGCGGCGTCAGTATTACCTGCACAATTTCCTCTCCAGCCAACCGCAGCTCAATGTCCACAATATTGCCGTGCAGGATGCCCTCCTCGCGGTTGCACGGTTCTGGCTCGATCGCGGAGTCGACGGCTTCAGGCTCGATGCGCTCAACTTCGCGATGCACGATCCGCAACTGCGGGACAATCCGCCCGCGCCCGACGATGGCCGACCCCGCACGCGCCCGTTCGATTTCCAGCAACGGCTCTACAATCAGGGGCATGCGGATATCCCTGGCTTCCTTGAGCGGATCCGCGAGCTGACCGATAGCTATCAGGCGGTATTCACCATGGCCGAGGTCGGTGGCACCGGGGCACTGGCCCAGATGCAGTCCTATACCCACGGCGAAATCAGGCTCAACAGCGCCTATGGCTTCGATTTCCTCTATGCTGCGGCGCTGAGCCCGCAGCTGGTCGCTGCAGCGCTGGCGGATTGGCCCGACCGGCAGGGAACCGGCTGGCCGAGCTGGGCATTCGAGAACCACGATGCCCCCCGCGCGCTTTCGCGCTGGTCCCGGCCTGAAGATCACGAGGCCTTCGCGCGGATGAAGGCAGCGCTGTTTGCCGCGCTGCGGGGCAACATCATCCTCTATCAGGGGGAGGAGCTGGGATTGACCCAGGTCGATATTCCCTTTGAACAGCTTCAGGATCCCGAGGCGATCGCCAACTGGCCGCTGACCCTGTCGCGCGATGGGGCCCGCACACCGATGCCCTGGGCGGCGCAGGACGAGCATGGCGGGTTCAGCGCGGCGCGGCCCTGGCTGCCGCTGGGCGAAGACAATCTCGCCCGGGCGATCGACCGGCAGGAAGCCGATCCGGGATCGCTGCTGCGCCTGACCCGCGACCTGATCGGTTTGCGCCGGAGCAGCCCGGCGCTGCGCGAGGGGAGCTTTGCCCTCGTGCATGCCGACGATGCGGTACTGGCCTTCACCCGCGAGGCGAACGGGGAGCGGATGTCCTGCCTGTTCAACCTCTCCGCCATGTCCGCGCCATGGCCGCAGGCTGCGGCCCGGTCCGGCGATGAGGCCGTTGCCCTCAACGGCGCTTCGGCCGGCCGCTTGCCGCCCTTTGCCGCGCTGATCCTGCGCGAGGAGATCTGATTGTCATGAACCCGTTCCGCATCCTCGGCGTGTTTGGCGCGTTGTTGTTTTCCTTCCCTGCGCTCGCCCAGAACAGCGCACCGCCCGCCACGGTCCTCTCGCCTGACGGGACGATCGCCGTTTCGGTTGGCGCGGATGGCGAAGGCCATCCGGTGTGGACGCTCAGCCGCAAGGGCAAGCTGCTTGTTTCCCCCTCGCGGCTTGGCTTTCTGCTGACCGATGGGCTGCCGCTCGATCGCGGCTTCACCGTTACCGGGGAAAGCCGGGGCAGCGGTGACGAGACCTGGGAACAGCCCTGGGGCGAGCGCCGTTATGTGCGCGATCACTACAACGAGCTGACCGTCAGTTACCGCCAGAACGCCGATCGCGGCGGGCGGCTGCTCAGCGTGCATTTCCGCCTGTTCGATAACGGTATCGGATTTCGCTACGAGCTGCCCGACCAGCCCGCATTCAAGACCATGCACATCGCCGAAGAGCTGACCGAGTTCCGCCTCACCACCAATGGCACTGCACTGTGGATTCCCGGCGGCGAATTCAACCGCTACGAACAGCTCTATTCGCGCACGCCGATCGATGCGATTTCGACCGCGCATACCCCGCTGACCCTGATGCTCGAGGATGGAACCCACATGGTGTTCCATGAGGCCGCCCTGGTCGACTATGCGGGCTACTGGCTCAAGCGCGCCGACGGATTGACTTTCCGCACGACGCTCGCCCCCTCCTCGCAGGGAGCGAAAGTGGTGCGCGATCTGCCCTTTGCCACGCCTTGGCGCACGATCCGCCTGGCCGACGATGCTGCCGGGATCGTCGAGAACGATCTGGAACTCAATCTCAACGAGCCCAACAAGCTGGGCGATGTCAGCTGGGTCAAGCCGGGGCGCTATATCGGGATCTGGTGGGGGATGATCAGCGGCAAGTGGACCTGGGCCACCGGTCCGAACCACGGCGCCACCACCGAACGCGCCAAACAGCACATCGATTTCGCCCGCAAGCATCACTTCAGCGGAGTGCTGGTCGAAGGATGGAACAAGGGCTGGGACGGTGACTGGTTCGGGACCGGGTTCGACTACAGCTTTACCCAGCCGACGACCGATTTCGATATCAAGGCGGTGACAGACTATGCCCGCAAGCAGGGTGTAACCCTGATCGGGCACCACGAAACCGGCGGGAATATCGCCAATTACGAAGCCCAGCTTGACGATGCGATGAAATTCTATGCCTCGCTTGGCGTAACCAAGGTCAAGACCGGCTATGTCGCCGATGCCGGCGGAATCATCGCCCAGGGAGACAAGCCGGGCGAAGTGCGGATGGAATGGCACGATGGCCAGCGCCAGGTGCAGCATCACCTCAAGGTGGTTGAGACGGCGGCCAAATATCACATTTCGATCGATGCGCACGAACCGGTCAAGGATACCGGCCTCAGGCGCACCTATCCCAACTGGATCGACCGCGAAGGCGCGCGCGGGATGGAATACAATGCCTGGGGCAAGTTCAACAATCCGCCTGGCCATGAAGCAAACCTGGTCTATACCCGGATGCTGTCCGGGCCGATGGATTTCACCCCCGGCGTCTTGAGCCTTCAAGGGTCGAACGGCGTGCCGCTGGCATCGACCCTGGCCAAGCAGCTCGGCCTCTATCTCGCGATCTATTCGCCGATCCAGATGGCGGCGGATTTCCTCGAAAACCTTGAGGCGCACCCGCGCGAGCTCGATTTCATCGGCACCATCCCCACCGACTGGTCGGAAAGCCATCTGATCGCGGGGGAGGTTGGCCGCTATGCGATCTTCGCGCGCAAGGACCGGGCCAGCGAAACCTGGTTTGCCGGCGGGGTCAACGATGCCGATGCGCGCACCGTGACGCTGAAACTCGATTTCCTTGCGCCGGGGATGACCTATCTCGCCACCATCGCCCGCGACGGCGAAGGCGCAACCTATGAGACCGAGGCGCGCCACCGCATCGCCTGGGAGACCCGCAAGGTGACCCGCGACGACGCGATCTCGCTCTGGCTCGCGCCGGGCGGGGGCGCCGCGATCAGGCTGGAGCCGGTGAAGACTGCGAAAAAACGCTAGGCCGGACGGGGCAGGGCGGTGGTTGCCTTGAGCCGTTCCATCGAAAAGCTCGAGGATACGTCCGCCAGATCGGGCACGGCGGCGATCAGCTTGCGGTAAATCCGGTCATAGTGGGCGATGTCGCGCACCGCGAGCTTGAGCAGGTAATCGACATCCCCGGCCATGCGGTGGCATTCGACGATCTCTTCGATCGTTTCGACCCCCCGCCTGAAGGCATCGAGCCAGGCCGGATCGTGCCGGTTGGTACGGATCGCGACGAACACCGTGGTTGCCAGGCCGAGCTTTTCGGGGTCGACCAGTGCTACCCGCCGCGCGATCACCCCGCTATCCTCAAGCCGGCGAATGCGCCGCCAGCAGGCGTTGTGCGAAAGTCCGACCCGCTCGCCCACTTCGTGCACCGGCAAGGAGGCATCGGCCTGCACTTCGCGCAGGATGGCCCAATCGATCGAATCAAGTTGCGGTACGCTGCTCATTCTTGGGATAAAATAACCTCAAAATCATAAAAAGGCCACAAATTAGGCGATGAAATCACCCTTCGCTGCCAATAGACTGCCTGCGGCACGAGGGAGTGACGCCATGACCATCAGCAAGCTTTTCACCGACCATCCCGCCAGCGTGGGCGAGAGCTATGGTGAGCATCTGGCAATGGCCTCGGGCTTTGGGGTGCGGATGATCCTTGGCGGGATCGCCTGTCTGATCCACGGCTTGCTGCCGTTCCTGTTCGTCAAGACCGGATCAAGCCAGATCGCCACGCTCCACACCACCATGGTCACCAACCGGCGGCGCAAGGCAATGCCCGCGATCCTCGATTTCGTGATCTGACGGGTCGCGCTGCGCCGCGGCGGCAAAGCCATTTGCACTACGCCCGATCCTGACATATGGCCCCAGGCAGGGGGTTGCACGTAGTCGCTGGCGCTGAACGGCGCGTGGCCCTGCGTGCCGTGGCCCCGCCAGTGGAGGACACGAAATGAAACCCTTGCGCCGTATTCTGATCGTCGGCGGCGGCTCGTCGGGCTGGATGAGTGCGGCCCTGCTGGCGAAGGTGTTTGAGGGCATGTTCGAGATCACCCTGGTCGAATCCTCAGAGATCGGCACGATCGGGGTGGGCGAAGCGACGATCCCGCCGATCAAGAAATTCCTGGACCATCTTCAGCTCAGAGAAGATGATTTTATCCGCCTTACCCAGGCCAGCTTCAAGCTGGGAATCCAGTTCGAAAACTGGGATCGGATCGGCGCCAAATACATCCACGGCTTTGGCGTGATCGGGCACAACCTGGGGATGCTGGCAACCCATCAGCTCTGGCTCAAGGCGCGGCAGATGGGGCTGACCGATTCTTTCGACGACTTTTCGATCAATACTGCCGCTTCGCTTGCGAACCGTTTTACCCGCTCGCACCGCGACAAGCCGAACAGCCCGCTGGGCCATATCGCCTATGCCTTTCACCTCGATGCCTCGCTGTTTGCCAAGTTCCTCTCGGGCTATGCGCAGGAACGCGGGGTCAGGCGGGTCGAAGGCAAGGTGGTCGACGTCAAGCTGCGCGGCGAGGACGGGTTCATCGAATCGGTCCAGCTCGCCGACGGGCAGGTGCTCGAGGCCGATCTGTTCCTCGATTGCTCGGGCTTTCGCGGTCTGCTGATCGAAGGCGCGCTCAAGACCGGGTTTGTTGACTGGTCGCACTGGCTGCCGTGCGACAGCGCGCTGGCGGTGCCCTGCACCCGCTCGGAGAACTTCACCCCCTACACCCGCTCGATCGCGCACGGTTCGGGCTGGCAGTGGCGCATTCCCTTGCAGCACCGCACCGGCAACGGCCACGTCTATGCCAAGGATTTCATCTCCGATGACGAGGCCGCGTCGATCCTGCTCGGCAACCTCGATGGCGAGGCGATGGCCGATCCGCTGCAGGTGCGCTTCAAGGCCGGCAAGCGCACCAAGCTGTGGAACAAGAACTGCGTCGCGGTGGGGCTGGCCGGGGGTTTCCTCGAGCCACTCGAATCGACCAGTCTGCATCTGGTCCAGTCGGGGCTGCTTCGGCTGATGCGCTTCTTTCCCGACATGTCGTTCGATCCGGCCAACATCGCCGAGTTCAACCGCCAGACCGACATCGAATACGAGCGGATCCGCGATTTCATCATCCTCCACTACAAGGCGACCGAGCGCGACGACACCCCGTTCTGGAACTATTGCCGGACCATGGAGGTGCCCGAGCCGCTCCAGCACAAGATCGACCTGTGGATGGCCAATGGCCGCGTCTTCAAGGAAAACCACGGGCTGTTTTCGCACGAAAGCTGGATCCAGGTGTTCATCGGCCAGGGGATGATCCCGCGCGGCTACGATCCCCGGGTCGATGCCAAGAGCGACGAAGCGGTGATGAAGCACCTCAACGGGATTTCGGGGGTGATCCGCACTTGTGTGGGACAGATGCAGACCCATGCCGATTTCGTTGCCGCGCACTGTGCTGCGCCGAAAATGATGTAGCGGGAAACTACTCCAGGTTTCGTTTCAGGGCGGCGCGCATCGCCTGCAAATCCTGCGGCGCGCGGGCGTCGAGCACACCGCGGGCGTGGGGTGGCAGGTGCGCCCCGGCATGGCCCTGTTCTTCGAACACGTAGTGGCGGAACATCGCCATCCAGTGCCTTCTGGCCGCGGGCGACATCGAGCGCAGCGCCATCATCCCGTGGAGCATGGCTTCCCAGGGCGATCCTCCCCCCGTCTCGGGTTCGAGCCACCAGTAATTGACGAGCAGCGACACCGGGTCGAGCGCCTCGACATGGTGATACCAGCCATAGGGAACAAAAACGGCATCACCGGGTTCGAGCAAGACATCCAGAGCGCTATCCATTGCTTCGGCGAAGCGGGGAAAGCGCTCGAAATCGGGCTCGAGCGGATCGGTCATCGCGATCGGAGTGCCCCCCGGCGTCGGATCGAAGGGGCCAAGGTACAGGTTGCCCAGCTGCTCGGGCGGGAACAGCGTGAAGCGGCGTCGTCCCGCAGCGCAATAAGCGATATTGCCCGCCGGATCCGAATGCGCCGCCACGCGGGCCCGGTTGCACAGCCAGAGCCGCGCCTCCCCCGCCCCTGGTCGCAAGGGCAGCGGATTTTCGGCGACAAAACGCGGCGCGGCCTGCTCGGCCAGGATCCCCTGACCGGCAATCGCCGGCGGCGCGGGATCGGCCATGGCGGTGCGCAGCATTGCGGCCAGAGCGCGCGGCGTGGTGCGCCGCCGCTCGAAATTGAATCCGGTCATGGTCTGATTGTAGTGAAATCTTCCGCCTTCGGAGGGCGGAGCCAGCGCAAACTCGATCGGGTGATCCCCGAGGCATTGATCCAGATAGTCGAGCGCGGCCTGCGGCCCGTTCCTGGCTGCGATTACTACCGGCCAGTGCGAGGCAACCCCGCGCAGGGCAAACGGCTCTTGCGAAGCGATCAGTTCGGCAGGATCTGGCACGCTGGCAGCGTCGAACTGTCGCATGGCACTGACCATCACGCCGGCCTCCTCCCGCCGAAGCCGCTGCTATGTCATGCCGACCGCTGCAATGGAAGCGCTTCCGTCCCGCGCGGGCGGGACGGAAGCCGCAAGCCTACTTGTCGCCCAGCGCCTTGTCCTCGTTGGCGCGCTTGATCAGATACTGGCGGATGTCCTCGACATCTTCCGGCCTGAGCGCGGACTTGAACGAGACCATGCCCTTGGGGTGTTCGCCCTGCATCAGCACCCCGTCGATCACCACGGTGCGGATCCCGTCGGGTGCGTTGATATAGACCGAGCGGCGCAGATCGGGATTGAGCGTCCCGCCGATCGCCGCGTCGCCGTGGCACACCGCGCAATAGCGACCAAAGTGATTGGCCCCGCGCGCGGCCTGTTCGGCGGTGCCGATGAAGGCGGGCGGATCGATCGGCAGCCGGTCGAGCGGCGGGGCGGGCGGTAGCTGGCCCGTGCCGCCGATCTTGAACACCAGCAGACGACTGATGTTGCGCGAGGCCTTGGATTTGTCGGCCACCACGCCGGTTGCGACGTCCCAGACCCCGCCCCAGCCGGCCAGGATCGCGACATATTGCTCGCCGTCGATGCTATAGGTCATCGGCGCGGCGATCACCCCGGTCTGGGCGTGGAACGTCCACAGCTTCTTGCCGCTGTCGGCCGCATAGGCGATGAAATCGCCGTCGGCATTGCCCTGGAACACCAGATTGCCCGCAGTGGAAAGCGTGCCGCCGTTCCACGGTCCGGTCTGCGGGACCGACCAGGCAGCCTTCTGCTTGACCGGATCCCAGGCGAGCAGCGCGCCGGTTGTCGCCGCGCGCGCGCCTTCGCGGATCGTCTTGTCGGCCGGCATGGCAACCGCAGCGCCGTCGGTCCCGGTCTGGAAGCCGATCCCGCTCGCCTTCCAGTCCTTGGCTGCGGCATAGGGGAAGGCGGCCTGGTTGGCGGGGATGTACATCAGTCCGGTCTTGGGGCTGAAGCTCATCGGCTGCCACGAATGCGCGCCGATCGCGCCGGGCGCGACCACGAAGGGCTTGCCGGTCTTTTCGTACATTGCCTCGGGGTTGATCGCCGGGCGCCCGGTCTTGGCATCGATGCCCGTGGTCCAGTTCTGCGGCGCAAAGCTGCCCGCCGAGAGGAACTGACCGGTCTTGGCATCAAGCACATAGAAATAGCCGTTCTTGGGCGCGTGCATCACCACGTGCTGGCTCTGCCCGTTAACCTCGATATCGCCGACGGTGATCTGCGCATCGGAATCGAAGTCCCAGCGGTCTTCCGGGGTTTCCTGGAAGTGCCAGGCGTATTCGCCGGTATCGGCATTCACCGCGACGATCGAAGAGGTATAGAGGCTGTCCCCGGCGCGGCCGTTGGCGGCCGGATTCCACGGCTCTGCATTGCCCGTGCCGAAGAACACCAGGTTGGTGGCGGGATCGTAAGTGATCGAATCCCACACCGTTCCGCCGCCGCCCAGTTCCCACCATTTGGAATCGCCCCAGGTCTTGGCGGCTTCCTCCATTGCCTTGTTCTCGAACCCGTCGGCCGGATTTCCGGGCACAGTGTGAAACTTCCACAACTCGGCGCCGGTCTGGGCATCGTAGGCGGCAAGATAGCCGCGCGCCTTGTATTCCGCGCCACCCGCGCCGATCAGGATCTTGCCCTTCACCACGCGCGGGGCGCCGGTGATGGTATAGTTCTGCTGGTCGGGCACCACGACCTTTTCAAACACAACTTTGCCGGTCTTCTGATCGAGCGCGATCAGCCGCCCGTCGAGCGCGGCGACGTAGACCTTGTCGCCATAGAGCGCGACCCCGCGGTTAACTGCGTCGCAGCAGGCGCGAACCAGCGTATCGCGGGGAACCTTGGGATCGTATTCCCATTTCAGCGCCCCGGTCCTGGCGTCGAAAGCCTTGACCAGCGACCAGGCGGTGGAGACGTAGAGCACCCCATCGTGCATCAGCGGCGTGGCTTCCTGGCCGCGCGCGGTTTCCAGATCGTGGCTCCAGGCCAGGCCCAGCTGGCCGACGTTCTGGTCGGTGATCTGGGTGAGGGGAGAGAAGCGCTGCTCGTTGTAGGTGCCGCCATAGGTCAGCCATTCGCCTTCGGGCGGATTGGCGATCAGGGCATCGGTTACGCCCTCGGTTACCGGCGGCGAAGCCTGCTTGCCGCAGGCGGCCAGCGGAATCAGTGCAGCAAGCGCAATTACCCTCAGTCGCTTCACGCGTCCCTCTCCTTTGTACTGCCGCCTGTTTCGGCGGCTTGGATCCTCGTTCGGCACCTTGCCCGCTGCGGCGCGGGGAATCGAGTCCATATTTGCAACCAATCGCGATTTGTCCTGCGCGACTGGACTCCGCTACGCCGCGGTCTATCCTCCCCGGCAAAGGAGACCCGCAATGTGCGACGATCTTACCGCCATCGAAGAAGACCGGGCGCTCGCCCGCAAGGGTCTGAGCCGGCGCGAATTCGCCGCCATCGGTGCGGCGGGCGTACTGACCGCCTGCGCCACAGGTGAGGGCGGAGCCAAGGGCAATGCCGGACTTGTCGAAAGCGAGGAAACCATTGCCACACCCGATGGCAAGGCCGACGCCTTCTTCGTCCGCCCCGCCAAGGGCCGCCATCCCGGTGTGATCATGTGGCCCGACATCGCGGGTCTGCGCGATGCCTACAAGGAAATGGCCCGGCGGCTGGCCAGCGCGGGCTATGCGGTGCTGGTGGTCAATCACTATTACCGTTCGGCCAGGGCGCCGATCCTGGCAACCATGGCCGAATGGCGCACCCCCGAAGGCCAGGCCAGACTCAAGCCGATGATCGCCCGGCTCGATTCGGCGGGAACCCTGCGCGATGCCGCAGCCTTCGTGGCCTGGCTCGACACGCGCAAGGAGGTCGACCGCGCGCGCGGGATCGGCAGCCAGGGCTATTGCCAGACCGGCTCCTTCGCGATCCGCACGGCGGTTGCCGCGCCCGGGCGGGTGAAGGCGGTGGGATCGTTCCACGGCGGGGGCCTGGTCAGCGAAGCGCCCGACAGCCCGCACCGGCTGCTTGCCCAGACCCGGGCGAGCTTTCTGATCGCGATTGCCCGCAACGACGATGCCCGCTCACCCGGGGACAAGGATGCGCTGCGCGCTGCCGCAGATGCCGCCGGGCGGCCGGCGGAGATCGCGGTCTACAACGCCGATCACGGCTGGTGCACGCTCGATGCGCCGGTCTATGACCAGGCCGAGGCTGATCGGGCCTGGGCCCGTCTGCTGGCGCTCTATTCGGGGCTTTGAACGCCGGATGGCGCGCGCGAGGGGCGCTGGTCGCGCTTGAGGTTCACCAGGGTCAGCATTTCATCGTAAACCGCGATCAGGTGGCTGTCGAACCACTGGTCGAGCACGCATTTGACCTGGCCGAAGAAGGCCGGAACC
>JAKOWQ010000294.1 GCA_029781465.1 Pseudomonadota bacterium | reverse complement strand
ATTCGCGCTGGCGGGTGGAGATCGAAAGGAAGCCCCCTACTCCGGCGGCGCGCGCGCGCGCCAGTACGCCCTGCTGGTCCTCAACCAGGCCCTTGTATTCGAGGTGGCAGTGCGAATCGATCAGCATCAGGCCGCATCTTCCGCAGGAAGTTCGAGCCGCGGGAACACGCCGACCGGCTGCGCCAGGGTGAAGCCGGAGGCGGCAAGCCGGTGGAACCAGTCGCTGTCGTTCAATGCCGCGAAATCTCTGGCGTCGGTCTCAATTCCCATCTGGTCCAGCAGCGCGTCGGCCGAAACGGGAACCACCGGGCGCACCGCTATCGCAAGGGCACGCACGCAGCGCAGCAGCGTCATCAGCACCACCTTCATCCGTGCTGGATCGGTCTTGCGCAGGGTCCAGGGAGCCTGCTCATCGACGTACTGGTTGCAGGCAAACACCGCCCGCATCCATTCGTTGAGTCCCTCGGAGAAATTCAGCGCTGCAAATTCGCGCGGCAGCAGATTGCGGCAAGCATCGAGAACGGTGTTTTCCAGCGCGATGTCGGCGTCGGAGGGGCTGTATTCCGCCGAAATCGCCCCATCGAGGTTCTTGAAGATCATCGACAGAACGCGCTGGGCCAGATTGCCGAAACTGTTCGCGAGCTCGGCGTTGCAGCGCGTCACGATCGCCTCTGCCGACCACGATCCGTCTTGCCCGAAGGCGACCTCGCGCAGCAGGAAATAGCGCAGCGCATCGACCCCGAAGCGCTCGGCCAGCTCGACCGGATCGGTGACGTTGCCGAGCGATTTGGATTCCTTTTGCCCGCGGTTGAGCAGAAAACCGTGGCTGAACACCTGCTGCGGCACGGCCAGACCCGCGCTCATCAGGAAGGCGGGCCAGTAGATCGTGTGGAAGCGGGTGATGTCCTTGCCGATCAGGTGCAGATTGGCTGGCCACCACTTGGCGAAATCGCCGCCTTCATCCGGAAAGCCAAGGCCGGTCAGATAGTTGGTCAAGGCATCGACCCACACGTACATCACGTGGTTTTCGCTGCCGGGAACCTTGATCCCCCAATCGAAGCTGGTCCGCGAGACCGAAAGGTCGCGCAGCCCCGCCTTGACGAAGGCCACCATCTCGTTGCGGCGGCTTTCCGGACGGAGAAAACCGGGCGTCTCGAGCAGATCGAGCAATTGCTGTTGGTAGGCCGAGAGCCGGAAGAACCAACTTTCCTCCACTGTCCATTCAACCGGGGTGCCTTGCGGGGAAAGCCTTTCGCCCCCCTCCCCTTCGATCAGCTCGCTTTCATCGTAATAGGCTTCGTCGCGGACGGAGTACCAGCCCTCGTAGCGGTCGAGGTATAGATCCCCGTTGGCCTCCATCCGCCGCCACAGCTCTTGCACGGAAGCGTGGTGGCGCGGTTCGGTGGTGCGCAGAAATACATCGTAAGATACATTCAATTTATCGCACATATCAATGAAATATTGCGACATCTCTGAAGCAAGATGGGCCGGTTCGATCCCCAGCTCGCGCGCCTTCTGGGCCATCTTGAGCCCGTGTTCATCGGTTCCGGTCTGGAAACGCACGTCGCGCCCCATCTGCCGCTGAAAGCGCGCAATCACGTCGGCGGCGATCGCCTCGTAGGCGTGGCCGATATGCGGGCGTCCGTTGGGATAGGAAATCGCGGTGGTGATATAGAATGGTTCGGCCATCGCCGGGTCGTGCTTTCTGCCAGATCAGTGAGCCGCCTCTCTAGGCATGGCGAGCGAGGCCAGCAAGGCTCCGATTTCAATCGCCAGCAGGCCGGGATCGAAGTTGTAGCTGGGCATTTGCGCCGCCAGCCGCACCAATTCGTCATGCACCGCGATCACGCGTTGCTGGCGCTCGCGTGGACCGCAGCCCAGTTCGGAGGCGATCACCGCCCGTGCCAGATCAAGCGTGGCAAGCTGGCGCTCGCGCGAGGGGCGTGCACCGATTTCCGCGGTCAGCGCGCCGCGCAGCGCGAAATGCTCATCGCCGTCCCGCATCAGGCGCTGCATCGCCTGATGCAGCCGGCCCAGGTCCTGCTCGACAAAGTCGAGCGCCGCGCCAGGCGAACCCTCGGCGGCGGCGATCGCGGCGGCGCGCGTAGGCTCGTCAGCCTGTGGCGCCTCCTCCCGCAGAATCCGTTCAACCTCGGGGGTGTCCAGCGCGGCGAACCGCAGGACCCGGCAGCGCGAACGGATAGTTGGCAGCAGCCGTCCGGGGCGATGCGAGACGAGCAGGAAGTAGGTCCCGGCCGGCGGTTCCTCGAGGCTTTTGAGCAGGGCGTTGACCGCGTTCTTTTCCAGATCGTCGGCCGGATCGATAATCACGGCGCGGCGGCTGCCCAGCGTCGGCCGGGTGGTAAGCCGCGATTGCATCCGCCGGACCTGATCGATGGTGATATTGCGTTTGACCGCGAACGGCTTTCCCTCGGCCCTTTTTTCTTCCTCGGCCTCGTTGGCGGGAAGGTGATCGAGCATCAGGATATCGGGGTGGGCCTGGGGATCGGGCTGCGCAATACCGGGCTCGCGCACCAGTTCGGCCGCCGCGGCGCGGGCAAAGAGCCCCTTGCCGATGCCCTTGAGCCCGGCGAGAATCCAGGCGTGGTGCATCCGCTCCGAGCCAAGCGCGGCGCGCCATTCGCGCCAGGCCTCGTCATGGCCGGACAAATGCCTCATAAAGGATGTCCAAAGGCGTCGAGCGCGGCCAGGACAGCGCGGTGCACCGCCGCGGCATCGCGATTGCCATCGATCCGGGCAAACCGTACCGGTTCGGCATCGGCAAACCGCGCGAAAGCTGCCGCGACCCGCGCATGGTAGGCCGCATCGCGCCCGCCGATCCGGTCGGCATCCTCGCCGTCGCGCGCACGGGTGCGGCGTGTCGCGGTCTCGGGCGAAACCTCGACCAGCAAGGTTAGATCGGGCAGCAGCCCCTCGCTGCCGACGCGGTGCAGCGCCAGCACGTCGGCATCGGACAATCCCCCCGCCCCGCCCTGATAGGCCCGGCTCGAATCGACAAAGCGATCGCAGATCACCCATTTCCCAGCCTGAAGCGCCGGTCGAATCAGGCGTTCGACATGATCCGAGCGGGCAGCGGCGAACAGCAGCGCCTCGGCCCGGGGGTGCCACCCTTCACCATCCAGCCCGAGCAGCAGTTGGCGAATCGCTTCGGCTCCCGGCGTGCCACCGGGCTCACGCGTGACGACACAGGCGATCCCCCGCGCTTCGAGAGCAGCAGCCAGCATCCGCGCCTGGGTCGATTTGCCGGCCCCTTCGCCGCCCTCGAACGCAATGAACCTGCCGCGTTTCATGAAACCAGCCCTAGCAGCCCATTGACGATCCTGTCGATTGGTCCCGCCCTGTTCACAGCTTCGGCGGCCACCAGCGGAAGGTAATGCACTGGTTGTCCCTCAATGGTGACTTCAAGCCCGGCTACCTGCGCGCCCCTGGCAACCGGCGCCCGCAGCGGCCCGCGATAGACCACCCCGGCACTGACTTTGGCGTCGAACCCTTTGGGCACCGCCAGGGTGAAGCGACGCGGCACGGCAAGCGCCACACGGCGCCGGTCACCGTTCTGCACTCTGGCGCTGCCGATCCGCTGCCCCGAACCCAGAAAGGACCTGCTATCCCAGGCGGAATAGCCCCACTCGGCAAGCCCGGTTGCGGCCTTGGCGCGCAGATCCTCGTTCTGCGCACCGCCGATCACCAGCACAAGCCGCCGTCCATCGCGCTCGACCGCGCCGAGGAAGTTGAAGCCCGCCTCATAGGTGTGCCCGGTCTTGATCCCGTCGGCCCCCGCCAGCGCGCCCCCGGCGAAGGGATCGTGGCTGAACAGCTCCGTTCCGCGCCAGACCATGCTCTTGCGGCCGATGTAGCGGCGATAGAGTGCGGGATGATCGGTGATCAGCGCCTGGGCCAGGCGCACCAGATCGCGCGCGTTGACATAGGTCTTGCCGCCATCGGGAAAGCCGTTGGCGGTGGCGAAGTGGCTGCCGTTCATGCTCAGGCGCTGCGCGCGGGCGTTCATCGCCGTGACCCATGCCTCATGCGATCCCAGCGCGCCCTCGGCCAGCGCCACCGCCGCATCGTTGGCCGAAACCGTGGTCAGCCCCATCAGCAGATCGCGCACCAGCACCTGCTCGCCGGGGCGAAGCGAAAGCGTGGTGCCCTTTCCCGCCCAGCGTGCGGCGGTTTCGGGGCGCACAGTGATCGGAGCATCTTCCGACAGCTTTCCCGCTGCGATCAGATCGAAGGCTACCAGCGCGCTCATCGCCTTGGCGATCGAGGCGGGAAGCAGGCGGCGTTCGGCCTCGTGGGCGTAGAGCGTCTGCCCAGCCGAAAGATCGACCAGCAAGACCACCGGCACATCGAACACGGCCGCGGGCACCGGCTTGCATTGCGGCGCTGAGCCAGCCGCCCCCAGCGGCATGCCGAGCGCGAGCAACAACGGAAATATGGTGCGTTTCAAGCCTTTTCCCCGGCGCCTGCAAGCGGCGCCGTGGCTTAGTTGGCGCGCTGGACTCGCGCCTCGCTATAGCCCGCGGCCCTGGCCTTTGCCAACGCCGCATCGGCCTTGGCCTGGGTTGCGAACGGCCCGATGCGCACACGCCACAGCTTGCCGGCCGGGCTGACCGTGCCGCCCGAGCGTGCGGCGGCCTTGTCCGCCCGCGCCTTGTCTGAGAAGGCACCGATCTGGATCACGAAGCCCCCGCTTGCTGCGGGCATGGATGGCTGCGGCTGCGGCTTAGGCTGAGCGGGCTGAGCGGGCTGAGGCGTCGGTGCAGGAACTTGCACCGCTTCGCCAATCGCCGGGGGCGCAATCTGCGGGGCGGGTTGTCCAAGCCCTTCCTGCTGCTCAAGCTTGCGGGCAAGCACGGCGACAAGCGATTTCGGGGTATCCATCCGTGCGGGAGCCTGCTGGCCGCTCCGTAGCAGCGCCCGCTCGGCTTCCGGTGGATTGACCCGGCGCACCCGCACCGGACCATTGCCGCCAGCGCCCAATTGTGCCGCCGCCCCCGCCGAAAGCTCGATCAGGGCATTGCCGTTCATCGGGCCGCGCCGCTCGATCCGCACAAGGATCGTGCGCCCGGTTTCGAGCGAGGTTACCTCGGCATAGCTGGGCAGCGGCAAGGTGCGATGCGCGCCGGAAACCGCCGCTCCTTCTTCGCCCGCTACCGCCGCACGGCCGACCGCGTCATAGTTCATCCGGTCGGTGGGGGTATAGGTGACCCCGTCGACCACGAAGGGGTCACCCAGGACCACCGGATAATCGGCGGCAGGCCCGCTGGCGGGCGCGCGGGCACCCGTTGAAGCGGAATCGACATGACTCTTGCCGCCGCAGGCAGCCAGGAGGACAAGCGCCGCAAGCGGCAGGTTTCGGTTAACGGGCAATCTCATCTGCAAGCAACCCCACGGACAGAGCGTAGTAGTTCGAGCAGTTGTATTGCAGGATAACCCTGTAATTCCCGGTTAACAGGAACGCGCCGGTGCCAGGGCCGTCGGGTTCGAACAGCGCGGCCATGGTCTGGTCGGCCAGCGGCGCCTGGGGCTGGATCCCCATCGCCTTCCACTCCGCCACGGTGCGCCACAGCGAATGGCGCGCATGAACGCGCGCGCACGACGGTGCCTCAAGCCGGGGTGAAACCAGATTGCGATCGAACCCCGCGGGTATTGAAACGCGCACGCCCCATGGTTCGCCCGGGCGCCAGCCGGCATCGCGGAAATAGTTGGCGATCGAGGCCAGTGTATCCGCGCGGTTGTGCCAGATATCGATATCGCCATCGCCGTTTCCATCGCGCGCCAGCCTGAGGTAGACTGTCGGCAGGAACTGCGGATTGCCAAAGGCCCCGGCCCACGAACCCACCATGCGCTGGCGCGGCACCCCGCGATCTGCCATCTTGAGCAAGGCAACGAATTCGTCGGCAAACAGCTCCCGCCGCCGCCCTTCATAGGCCAGGGTGGCGAGCGACCGGGCCAGATCGAAATCGCCCTTGTAGCTGCCGTAATTGGTCTCATGCCCCCAGATCGCAATCACCACCTTGGCGGGAACGCCGTATTCCGCCTCGATCTTGTCCGCTTCGGCGCCCAGCGACGCCATTTCCCTGCGCCCGCCACCGATCCGCACGGGATCGACATGGGTGCGGATATAGTTCCAGATCGAAGGGGGCTTGTCCGGATTGGAACCGGGCTGCGCGCGATCGAGGCGAATCACCTTGGGATTGAAAGTCAATCCGGTGGTCAGGTTCTGGATCGAGCGCTCGCTCACCCCTTCGCTGCGCGCGCGGGCGGCAAGGAGCTGGAGATAGCCCTGAAACCCCGCCTCCTCGTCAACCTGGGCGGATGCCGGAGAAAACAGCGCAAGTACCAAAGCAAACGGAACCGCGAACTTGAAACGTCTGAGCGAGCTCATCGGCAATGTCTTGCACAATGCGTCCGCCATTGAAACCATCAAGCGCGTGACATTGCGCCGGATGGCCGCTAGCGGCATCCGCGCCGGCATGGACAGGTGGCCGGGTGGCTTGAGGCAGCGGTCTTGGAGCCGAAGGCGTCACCGAAGGTGACAAAACCGCCACGCGGCGCTAGCCGCGTCTGCGCTGGTATGGACAGGTGGCCGAGTGGTTTAAGGCAGCGGTCTTGAAAACCGCCGTGGGTGCAAGCTCACCGTGGGTTCGAATCCCACCCTGTCCGCCAGGCGAAGCGTGCGCGACTATTTGTCCACAGCCCCAACAATTCTGGTTAATGGCCCGCTGTGGATTTCCGGCGCCGTCCGACCGTCGCGGCGCCGGATTCGCCGCTGGATCAGGCCTTGCTGGTGGAGTTGCTCCTTCGGCAGGGCCTCTGGCCGGTTAACCAACTGCCTGATTCAGGGCGAAAACCACTCATGGCGGGTAACACTTTGGCAAGATTCGTTGCCTAGCGGAACAGGCACGATGATTGCCACGTCCAATACCCCCGCCTCGGCCGAAGCAGACGTGCCGCAACGCGCGCCGCGCGCGAGCGTGACGCTGCGATGCGAGGCTCGCCAGGGCACGCGGCAATGGCAATGGGTGTTGCTGGGGGATCTCTCGGAAACCGGCTTCCGTATGACCGGCTTCACCAATCCGAGCCCCGGCGTTCCGCTGAGCATCAAGATTCCGGGGTTGCAGGTTCTGACCGCCCGGATCTGCCGTCAAGAAGGTGCCGAGCTGGGCTGCGAGTTTGCTGCCCCGCTCTACGTCGCGGTGTTCGAGCACCTGGTCAAGGCAAGCAAGGCAGGCTGACCTGCCCGTCTAGATGTGCAGCGCCCGCCCATAGGCGGCGAGGACGCTTTCGTGCATCATTTCCGACAGCGTCGGGTGCGGGAAGACCGTGGCCATCAGTTCCGCCTCGGTCGTTTCCAGCGTCTTGCCCACAACATAGCCCTGGATCAGTTCGGTCACCTCGGCCCCGATCATGTGTGCGCCGAGCAGTTCGCCGGTCTTGGCGTCAAACACCGTCTTCACGAACCCTTCCGGCTCACCCAGCGCGATCGCCTTGCCGTTGCCGATGAACGGGAAGGTCCCTGCCTTGACCGTGTAGCCTGCTTCCCTGGCCCTGGCCTCGGTCAGGCCAACGCTGGCGATCTGCGGGTGGCAATAGGTGCAGCCCGGGATGTTGCGCCGGTCCATCGCGTGAGGGTGGACATCCTTGTTGCCCAGTTCCTTCGCGATGCTCTCCGCCGCGATCACCCCTTCGTGGCTGGCCTTGTGGGCGAGCCAGGGGCCGGGGGTAACATCGCCGATCGCCCAGACGCCCTTCACATTGGTGCGGCCATAATCGTCGATCGCGATGATCCCGCGCTCGGCCTTGATGCCCAATGCCTCCAGGCCGATGTTTTCGGTGTTGGGGACGATCCCGACAGCGACGATCACATGGCTGAAATCGGAGGCGACAACCTTGCCGTCCTTACCCTTGATCGCGGCCTTGATGCCGCTGGCCGAGACCTCGATCTTTTCGACCCCCGCCCCGGTCAGGATCGTCATCCCCTGCTTCACCAGCGCCTTTTCAAGGAAGGCGGAAACGTCCGCATCTTCAACCGGGACGATTCGGTCCATCATCTCGACGACGGTAACGTCGGCCCCCATGTCGTTGTAGAAGCTGGCGAATTCGATCCCGATTGCGCCCGATCCGATCACCAGAAGCTTGCCCGGCATTTCGGTGGGGGTCATCGCGTGGCGATAGGTCCAGACGCGCTTGCCGTCAGCCTTGGCGAAAGGAAGATCGCGCGCACGGGCACCGGTGGCGACAATGATGTGCTTGGCAGCAAGGGCTTCTGTCCCCTTCTCACCCTTCACTTCCAGCTTGCCGGGGGCGAACAGCTTGCCCTCGCCCATGTGCACCGCGATCTTGTTCTTCTTCATCAGGTGCGTGACGCCCTGGTTGAGCTGCTTGGCCACACCCCGGCTGCGTTTCACCACCGCATCCAGATCGGCGCGGATGTTGTCGGCGGCAAGGCCATAGGCGGCGGCATGCTTCATGTTGTGCAGCACCTCGGCCGAGCGCAGCAGGGCCTTGGTGGGGATGCAACCCCAGTTGAGGCAGATCCCGCCCAGGTTCTCCCGCTCGACGATCGCGGTCTTGAGCCCCAGCTGCGCGCAGCGGATCGCCGCGACATAGCCACCGGGGCCGGAGCCCAGCACGATCACGTCATATGGGTCAGCCATTCCTACTCCGCCTGGTCGATAGCGCGCGGGCGATCGTCCTCGCCCAGCAGCACGAATTTGAATGGTCCGCGGGCGACTTCGACCACCGTCTCGCCGTTGCGTTCGCGCCCTTCGCCGCGCGCGGCGATGGTCAGCGAGGTGCGGCCTCGCGCGATCAGCTGTGCAAAGACGCTAAGCTCGTCGCCCACGGCCATTGCCCCGGGAAAGGTAAAATCGCTGGCGTGGACCACCACCGCCTTGCCCTGACCTATCCGCGAGGCCAGCGATCCCGCCCCCAGCGCCAGCTGGCTCATCAGCCAGCCACCGAACACGCCCCCATAGGGGTTGAGGTCGGTCGGCATGGCCGTGACGCGGATGACCAGTTGCTCGGCCAAGGTCGCCTCAGGCTACCAGGCCGAGCGGCTTTTCGACCAGATCCTGGAACGCCTGCATCAGCTGTGCGCCGTCCGCCCCGTCGATCGCGCGGTGATCGAAGCTGCCGGTGGCGCTCATCACCCTGGCCACGCCCAGCGCGCCATCGACCACGAAGGGGCGCTTCTCGCCCGCACCGACCGCCAGGATCATGCCTTGCGGCGGGTTGATCACCGCTTCGAACTGCTTGATCCCGAACATGCCGAGGTTGGACAGGCTGGCCGTGCCGCCCTGGTATTCGTGCGGCATCAGCTTGCCTTCGCGCGCCTTGTCGGCCAGCGCCTTCATCTCGGTGCTGATCTGACCCACGCCCTTGCCTGCCGCATCGACAATGATCGGGGTTATCAGCCCCGAAGGCGCTGCCACTGCCACCGAGATGTCGGCGCGGGCGAACTTGCGCAGCTCGTCTCCGGCGAAGCTGACGTTGCACTTGGGCACCCGGATCAGTGCTTTGGCCAGCGCCTTGATCAGCAGATCGTTGACCGACAGCTTGATCCCGTCGGCCTCCAACGCCGCGTTGAGCTCGCCGCGCAGCTTGAGCAGGGCATCGAGCCGGACATCGACGGTAAGGTAGATGTGCGGGATCGTCTGCTTGGCCTCGGTCAGGCGGCGCGCGATCGTCTTGCGGACATTGTTGAGCTTTTCGGCCTCATAGGGAATGCCGAAATCGGGGACAGGAGCGACGGGTGAGGCGGCGGTCGGCGCGACGACGGCGGCAGGAGCAGCGCCGGGCTGTACCCCCTCGACATCGGCCTTGACGATCCGGCCACCCGGGCCCGATCCCCGAACCGTCTTGAGATCGACGCCTTTTTGCTCGGCGATGCGCTTCGCAAGCGGCGAGGCGACAATCCGGTCGCCCTTGGGCGCCTGCGCAACAACTGGCACGGGTGCCGCCACGGGAACCAGGGCCGGGGCGGCTTCCGCCTTGGCCACCGCGGCGGGCTTCGGAGCGGGAGCCGAAGCGTCCTCATCCTCTCCGGCAAGCATCGCGATCACCGTGCCGACCTTCACCCCTTCGCTGCCTTCGGGGACCGCGATCGATACGATCACGCCCTCGTCGACCGCCTCGAATTCCATCGTTGCCTTGTCGGTCTCGATCTCGGCCATGATGTCGCCAGAGGAAACCTTGTCCCCCTCCTTGACCAGCCATTTGGCGAGCGTGCCCTCTTCCATCGTCGGCGAAAGCGCGGGCATCTTGATTTCGATCGGCATGGAGTGCGTCCGGTCCTCAATCACGGGTAAACTGACGTTACGTCCTTGGCCAAATCCGGTCACTTGGGCAAGCGCCTTGCACTGAATTCGATTGTATCGGATAGCTGGCGGGGTTGGGAGGTCCGATGCGGGTCTATCTGGTGATCATGGATGAGACCGAGGAGGCGGGCGTGGCGCTGCGCTTTGCCGCGCGGCGCGCTGTGCGTACCGGTGGCACGCTGCATCTGCTTGCGCTGGTCCCGCGCCAGCAGTTCGTGGCCTTTGGCGGCATTCAGGCCACTATCGAGGAAGAAGCGCGGCTGCGCGCCGAGGAACTGGTTACGGCCGCGGCAGGATCGGTGGCGAGCGAGAACGGCCTTACCCCGACGATCTCGGTTCGGCGCGGCGACGGGGCGCAGGTCGTGCGGGACTATCTGGCTGAGCACCGCGAGGTTTCGGCTCTGGTTCTGGGCGCAGCAGCCAGCGGTGTGCCGGGTCCGCTGGTCAGTCATTTCGTTGCCAATGCCGGTCAACTGGCCTGCCCGGTCTATGTCGTGCCGGGCGGCATGAGCGACACGGAGCTTGATCGGCTCAGCTAGCGCCGCCGCCCCTGATGGCGGATATTGCCGGGACGTCCGCGCTTTCCGGTGAAGTGCTTGCCCTTTTTGGTCAGTGACAATGGCGTACCGCGCGGTTCGATCCGCCCCGTGCTGTCTTCCGGTTCGAACTTGAGCGCGCCGGTCAGGGGATTGGCCTCTGCCAGGCGCAGCCGCAGCCGATCGCCCAGGGCATAACGGGTGCCGCTTTGCTCGCCCTCAAGCACCTGGGCCTTCTCATCGTGGAAGAAGCGCTCCTCCCCCAACACCGACACCGGAACCAGCCCATCGCCACCCAGCGAAAGGATCGTGGCGAACAGGCCGAAGCGCTGCACACCGGTAATCCGGCAGTCGAACACTTCGCCGACGCGGGACGACAGCCAGGCAGCGACATAGCGGTCGATTGTTTCACGCTCGGCCTCCATTGCCCGCCGCTCGGCCGCACTGATCGCTTCGGATACGCGCGAGAGATCGGCACGGTCGCGGTCGGACAGGCCTGAGGCTGGAGGAAGATCAGCCTTCGGCGCGGGCTGCTCCAGTCCGTAGGCATCGACCAGTGCGCGGTGCACCAGCAGGTCGGCATAGCGGCGGATCGGCGAGGTGAAGTGCGCATAGGAGCCCAGCGACAGCCCGAAATGGCCGGCATTGCGCGGCCCGTAATAGGCCTGGGTCTGGCTGCGCAGCACCGCCTCCATGACAAGGGCCTTTTCGGCTTCGTCGGCCACGTCCTTCAGCATGCGGTTGAACAGGCCCGGGGTGATTACCTGGCCCAGCGCCAGCTTGCGATCGAAGGTGGCGAGGTAGTCCTTGAGCGCGACGAGCTTTTCGCGGCTCGGCGGCTCATGGATACGGTAG
The DNA here is from genome assembly GCA_029781465.1 of Pseudomonadota bacterium. Taxonomy (GTDB): domain Bacteria; phylum Pseudomonadota; class Alphaproteobacteria; order Sphingomonadales; family Sphingomonadaceae; genus Novosphingobium. Next base: position 4,792 of record JAKOWQ010000294.1, on the reverse strand, counting down.
ACCACCGGGGCCACCTTGCCTTCCAGCGCCTTGGCCGCGGCGACGTTGGCGGCGATCATGAAGTCCTCGACCACCCGGTGCGCGTCAAGCCGCTCGCGTAGCGCGATCTCGCGGATCTTGCCGGCGTCGTCGAGCAGCACCCGGCGTTCGGGCAATTCGAGTTCGAGCGGATCGCGATGCTTGCGTGCCTGCTCCAGACAGCGCCACGCACCCCAGAGATGGACCAGGTTGTCTCCCGCCTCATTGGCATCGATCCGGCGCTGGGCTTCCTCATAGGCGATCACTTCGCAAATCCGCACCAGCGCACGGGTGAAGCGCCATGACGTCACCCGTCCATCTGCCGCGATCTCCAGATGGCAGGCCATCGCCGCGCGGTCCGCGCCTGCGCGCAGCGAGCAGACATCGGCGCTGAGCACCTCGGGCAGCATCGGCACCACCCGATCGGGGAAGTAAACCGAGTTGCCACGCTTGCGCGCCTCGCGGTCGAGCATGGCGCCGGGGCGTACATAGAAGCTGACATCGGCAATCGCCACCACCGCGCGATAGCCGCCCTTCCCATCGGGCTCCGCCCAGATGGCATCGTCGTGATCGCGTGCGTCGCTGGGGTCTATCGCCACGATCGGCAGGGCGCGCAGATCCTCGCGGTGGCCTTCCGATAGCGGCAATCTGGCTGCCAGTTGTCCCTCCTCCAGCGTTTCGGGAGAAAAGGCGAACGGGATCCCGTGCTTGGCGATCGCGATCAGGCTGAAGGCCTTGGGCGCGAGCGGATCGCCCAGCACGCTGGTCACCTTGACGCCCGCGCGCGGCGAGCGCCCGGCGGGTTCGGCCAGAACCAGCTGCCCGGCTTCGGCGCCACCAAGATCGGAAATCGGCGAAGCGTTGCGCACCCGCTTGTCGACCGGGGCAAGCCAGCCCTTGCCGGTGCGGTCGATCTCCACCACCCCCATCAGCTGATCGGCATTGGCCGGGAGCCTTTTCATCGGATGGGCGATCCACCCGGTCGCGGTTTCCTCGGTCCGGGCCAGCACCCGGTCGCCGCTGCGCAGGGCAGAACCCTTGCCCCGCTCTCGCAGGCGCAGGCGCGGCGGCGGGGTCGCGTCGTCGGGCGTCCAGGCATCGGGCACGGCGATCGCCTCGCCCTCGTCGATCTCAACCACGCGCAGCACGGTTACCTTTGGCACCCCGCCCATGCGGTGATAGGCCGTGCGCTTGCTCTCGATCAGGCCCTCCTCGGCCATGTCCTTGAGCAGCGCCTTGAGCGCGATCTTTTCCTGCCCTTTGAGGCCGAATGCCCGCGCGATTTCACGCTTGCCGGCGGGATCGTCGCTTCGGGCGATGAAATCCAGGATCTGCTGGCGGCTGGGAAGGCCAGGATGGGTGGTTCTGTGCCTGTTCACCATTGTCTTTCGGGATTTTGCATCACGCGAAGACGCGAAGACGCGAAGGATGTCCGGTGGTCGGCGACAACGCGGCGCAAACCATCCTTGAAGGTGGGGGCACCGAAATTCATGACAAAGCCAAGGCTCAAGCCAGTGAGTCTCAGGTCGGTCAAGACCTGCTTGGTGTGTACCGGATGGGTCTGCTCAACCGACTTCAGTTCCAGAATGATCCGATCCTCAATCAGTAGATCGATTACGAAGGCTCTTTCAATCGACAAGCCATCATAGGCGATATTGATCGGCACCTGCCGATCCACTTTCAGCCCGTCCGCTCGCAAGCGTTCGCTCAAGATCAGTTCGTAAGCCGACTCGAGCAAGCCCGGACCGAGTGCCTTGTGAAGCTTGAATCCGGCATCGATGACGCGTGTTGCCAAGCCTTCGATATCCATCAGGCTCGTCCTCTTCGCGCCTTCGCGTCTTCGCGTGATGGAATTCTGGTCAATACGCCCGTGCCACGTAGATCCGCTCCACCGCAGCATCGCCGGTGAAGGGACAGATGCCCGAAACCGGCGGCCCGTCCATCGGTGTGTTGCGGATTGTCAGCTTGAGCGCCTTGAGCCGTTGCACCACGCTTTCGAGCGCGGTGCCGGTGGGCCGTGACCATGCCAGTTCGACCCAGCCGGGATAGCGCTTGTCCTCGGCGAAGAAGGCCTCAAGCCCGGCGAGGTCGCTCACCCCGCGATGGATCTGCGCATCGCGGCGCGCGGCAGCTTCCGCATGGAGCGAGCGTTGCACGTCTTCGAGTTCCGCGACCGCCTGGGCCAGAAATTCCTCGCGACTCTGGGCGATGAAGTTGACCTTCCCGTCCGGGCGCCACAGCCGGTCGCGGCGCAGCACCGAGACCTGTCCGCCGGCGGCATCGCGTCCGCCGATTTCGAGGATCAGCGGAACCCCTTTCTTGACCCAGCCCCAGCGCTTTTGCGTGGCCTTGCCCGCGCGCTTGTCGAGCAGCACGCGGACCGGTTCACCCAACGCCCACTGGCTGGAAAGCGCCGCGCGCAGATCTTCGCAATAGGCCAGCAGAGCCGCGTCGCCGTCATCCTCGCGCAGCATCGGCAGGATCACCACCTGATGGGGAGCGATGCGCGGTGGCACGCGCAGGCCGTCATCGTCGCCGTGGGTCATGATGACGCCGCCGATCAGCCGGGTCGAGACGCCCCACGACGTGGTGTGGCACAGCGCCTGCTGGCCTTCCTTGTCTTGATAGCGGATTCCCGCCGCTTCGGCGAAGCCGGTGCCGAGATAGTGCGAGGTGCCGGCCTGAAGGGCCTTGCCGTCCTGCATCATCGCCTCGATCGAGTAGGTCGCCACGGCGCCAGGAAAGCGTTCGTTCTCGGGCTTTTCACCGGCAATCACCGGCATGGCGAGGTCGTCTTCGGCGTGGCTCCGGTACATCTCGAGCGCGCGCAGCGTTTCGGCCATCGCATCGGCGCGGTCGGCGTGAGCGGTGTGTCCTTCCTGCCAGAGGAACTCGCTGGTGCGCAGGAACATGCGGGTGCGCATTTCCCAGCGCACCACGTTGGCCCACTGGTTGGTCAGCAGCGGCAGGTCACGCCACGACTGGACCCAGCGGCTCATCGCCTGGCCGATTACCGTTTCGGAAGTCGGACGCACGATCAGCGGCTCTTCCAGTTTCGCCTCGGGATCGGGAACCAGCCCACCCTTGCCATCGCCAATCAGGCGATGATGGGTGACAACCGCCATTTCCTTGGCAAAGCCTTCGACGTGTTCGGCCTCCTTGGCAAAATAGCTCAGGGGGATGAACAGTGGGAAATAGCAGTTCTGCACCCCGGCGGCCTTGATCCGCGCGTCCATCAGGTGCTGGATCCGCTCCCAGATTCCGTAGCCCCACGGCTTGATCACCATGCAGCCGCGCACCCCGCTTTCCTCGGCCATCTCCGCCTCGGCGATGACTTCCTGATACCAGGCGGCGAAATCGGCTTCGCGGGTGACGGACAGGGCATGACGGATTGCGGACACGGGTAATGGCTTTCGATTCGTGTGGAATTGCTGGCGGGAACGGAGCGGATTACTTGCCCAGCTTGTCGAGCTTGGATTGCATTTCCGCCATCTGGGCGCGCAGGGCGGCGATCTCGCTGTCCTGCTCCTTGTCATGATCGCTCGGCTTGTCGTCGGCCAAACCCGGCATGAAGGCCGATGCCGCCGCCTTGAACATCGCGATGTTGTGCTGGGCCAGCTTGGCGAGCGGATTGTTGCCGATCGAATCCTCGAACGCCTGGCGCAGCTTGGCCTGGTTGGAGCGGAAATTTTCCATCGAGGCTTCAAGGTAGTGCGGCACCAGCCCCTGGAGCGAATTGCCGTACATCGAGATCAGCTGGCGCAGGAAGTTGACCGGAAGCATCTGCTCGCCGCGAGCGCTTTCCTCTTCCATGATGATCTGGGTCAGGATCTGGTGGGTGATGTCGGCGCCGGTCTTGGCGTCGATAACCTTGAAGTCCACCCCGTCGCGGGTCATCTTCGAAAGATGGTCAAGCGTGATGTAGCTCGACGATTGGGTGTTGTAGAGCCGCCGGTTGGCGTACTTCTTGATCGTGACAGTGTCGCCCTTGGCGTCGCTCATCGTATGCCCTCCCCGATGCCGGGTGTATGTTGCGGATGTCCGATTTAGCACCCGCAGCAACGGCAATGCAACAAATCCATGTTGCGCAGCAACGAAACGCCCGTTCAGCGCGCGAAACGCTGTCCCAGCGAGGTCAGCAGTTCATACTGCGACAGGCCGCTGACCGCCGCGGCTTCCGGCAGGGCGTAATCGGCCACAACCCAATCGCCCTCGCCCAGTTCGGGCGCTCCGCCAAGGTCAACCACGGTCATGTCCATCGAAACCCGGCCCAGCACCGGCAGGCGACGCCCCGCGCCGAGGAAGGCACCCTTTCCGGACCAGCTGCGCAGATAGCCGTCGGCATAGCCGATCCCGAGGATGCCGATCCTCATTGCAGTGGGAGCCACGAAGGTGGAGTTGTAGCCCACCCCTTCGCCTGCCTCGATCTCGCGCACCTGCATCAACTGAGCCTCGGGACGCACGACCTGCCGGATTTCGCCGGCCAGCGAGGTACAGGGGACCCCTCCGTAGAGTGCCAGCCCGGGGCGGGTCAGATCGCCATGGAAGGCAGGGCCAAGCGCTATCCCGGCGCTGTTGGCGAGAGCGGCCCGGCGGTGGGCAATGGCCTGGCGCGCATCCTGCCAGCGGTGACGCTGGAGCTGATTGACCGAGTTGTCCTGTTCTTCCGCCGCGATCAGATGCGAATGAAGGACATCGACCTCAAGCATCGCGATCAGCGGATCGCCAAGCTCCTCCATCGCCAGGCCGATCCGGTTGATCCCGGTATCGACCA
>JAKOWQ010000292.1 GCA_029781465.1 Pseudomonadota bacterium | reverse complement strand
TGCTTCAGGCCGCGTTCGAGGGGTTGAACGATCTGGGCTGGATGAAGCTGTCACGCAATTGGGGCCTGTTCTTCTTCGCGCTCGCCGCGCTCAACGAGGTTCTGCGCCGCCAGCTTTCCTTCGGTGACTGGATCGCGGCCAAGCTGTGGCTGTTCATGCCGCTGACCTTTCTCTTCACCTTCGCCCACATTCCCATGCTGTTGCGCCACGGTCTGGCCGAGCAAGCCGAGGGCGAGGTGCTGAGCGATCCGCCGCACGAATGAAAACAGTTCGCAAAAAGGGCTGACAAGCGCGGCCCGAAGCGCAATAATGCACCGGTGCCCCGCTGCGGGCTAACGACAACGCTTCGAGTTAGGGGGAAGCAATGGCCAAGTTTTTCGGAAACCTCAATCTGGTGCTCGCCACCGGCCTCGTCCTTGCTGTGCTGGTGATGATGCAGTTCTCGGGCTCCGCGCCGGTCGATGCCAATTCGGTGCTGCGTTGGCTCCACCTGTTCTTCGGTGTGCTGTGGATCGGGTTGCTCTATTACCTGAACTTCGTCCAGGTTCCGCTGATGCCCTCGATCCCCGCCGAGCAGAAGGGCGCGGTTACCGGGCACATCGCGCCCAAGGTGCTGTTCTTCTTTCGCTGGGCCGCGCTTCTGACCGTGGTAACCGGCCTGTGCATTGCCTATGTCACCGGCTATGCCCATCAGGCCCTGACTTTCACCGGTGAGGGCAATGTCAACCTGATCGGCGCCGGCATGTGGATGGCTCTGATCATGGCCTTCAACGTGTGGTTCATCATCTGGCCGGCGCAGAAGAAGATTCTCGGCATCGTCGAGGCTTCGGCCGAGGAAAAGGCCGCCGCCGCTCCGCGCGCGCTCTATGCCAGCCGCACCAATACGCTGCTGTCGATTCCGATGATGTATTGCATGGTTAGCGCCAACCTCGGCTGATAGCACCGCAATCCCAAAAAGGCGCGTGGTCTTGCGGCCGCGCGCCTTTTCTTTTGCCCTCCACATGCTAACCCGGCGCGCATGACCGCACAGATCGACCAGTTCCACGCCATTTCCGTTTCTGCCCTTGCCCACCGCCTCAAGGCCCAGGGCCGCAGCGTGATCCAGATGCAATTCGGCCAGCCTTCGACCGGCGCGCCAAGCGCGGCCATCGCCCGCGCGCATCAGGTGCTCGACAGCGATCCGATGGGCTATTGGGAAAGCGGCGAGCTCAAGGCGCGGATCTGCCGCCACTATGCCGAATGGTATGGGGTTGCGATCGAACCGGCGCAGGTGATCCTCACTTGCGGCGCCTCACCCGCGCTGGTGCTGGCCCTCAACATGAGCTTCGCCCCGGGGGATAGCGTGGCCATGGCGCGCCCCGGCTATGTTGCCTATCGCAACACCGTGCGCGCATTGCACATGGTTCCGCTCGAGCTGCCCTGCGGCGAGGCCGAACGGTATCAGATCACTGCCGCCGCGCTCGCCGCGCTTGACCCCGCGCCCAAGGGGCTGATCCTCGCCAGCCCGGCCAACCCGACCGGCACGATCATCCCGCGCGAAGAGCTGCGCGCCATCGCCCAGGTCTGCCACGAACGCGGGATCACCGTCATTTCGGACGAGATCTATCACGGGATCAGCTATGGCATGGACACCCCCTCGATGCTGCAGGAACTGCCCGAGGCGTTGGTGATCAACAGCTTTTCCAAATACTTCAGCATGGCGGCCTGGCGTCTGGGCTGGATGGTGGTTCCCAGGGACGCGGTGCCCGCCGCCCAGGCCCGGTGGGGCAACCTGTTCCTCACCCCGCCCTCGCTCAGCCAGCACGCCGGACTGGTGGCGATGGACTGCACCGACGAGCTCGAAGCCAATATCGCCACCTATACCCGCAACCGCGAGCTGCTGCTCGCCGCGCTGCCAGGGATGGGACTTGGCCGGATCGCGCCGCCCGATGGCGCCTTCTACATCTATGCCGACGTTTCGGATTTCACCGACGACAGCATGGAGTTCTGCAAGCAGATGGTCGAGGACACCGGGATCGCGGCCGCGCCCGGAATCGACTTCGACCCCGATGAGGGCCACCACTTCGTGCGCTTCAGCTTCGCGGTTTCCACCCCCGAGGTGGAAGAGGCCATCCGCCGCATCGGCCCTTGGCTGGCCAGCCGCAACCGCGGCATCCGGAACTAAATCTCCACCTGGCTGCCCAGTTCGACCACGCGGTTGGTCGGCAGGCGGAAGAACTCCATCGCGCTGGCCGCGTTGCGCAGCATCCAGGCGAACAGCTTTTCGCGCCACAGCGCCATGCCCGGCTTGGCCGAGGCGATCAGCGTCTGGCGCGAGAGGAAGAAACTGGTCTTCATCATCTCGAACTGGCCGCCACAGGCATTGGCCTGTTTGAGCGCACCGGGAACGTCGGTTTCCTCAAGGAAGCCGAACTTCAGCGTCAGGCGGTAAAATCCCTGCCCCAATTCCTTGGCCACGGCGCGCTCCGCCGGATCGACATAGGGCACGTCCTGGATCGCGACGGTCAGGATCACCACGCGTTCGTGCAGCACCTTGTTGTGCTTGATGTTGTGCAGCAGCGCGGAGGGAACCCCGGAATTGGTGCTGGCCATGAAAATCGCGGTTCCCGGCACCCGCGTAGCGCTGGAATGCGCGCTCTTGGCGAAGATTTCCATCGGGATGGTGCCTTCGGCCATGTTCTGGCGCATCAAGGCCCGCCCGCGCGACCAGGTGGTGAGCAGGGTAAAGATCCCCAAACCCATCATCAACGGCACCCAGCCACCATCGGGAATCTTGGTGAAGTTGGCCGACAGGTAGGCCGCGTCGAGCGCGAAGAACACCAGCAGCAACGGCAGCGACAGCCACGGGCGCCACTTCCACATCTGGAACAGCACCACCGCCAGCAGCACGTTGTCGATGGTCATCGCGCCGGTCACCGCGATGCCGTAGGCAGCGGTGAGGTTCGAGCTCTTCTGGAACAGCAGCACCAGCAGGATAACCGCGATCATCAGCGCGGTGTTGATCACCGGGATATAGATCTGCCCGGCCTTGAGGCTGGTGTACTTGATCGACATGCGCGGGATGAAGCCCAGCTGGATCGCCTGCTGGGTGACCGAGAAAGCCCCCGTGATTACCGCCTGCGAGGCGATCACCGCCGCCGCGCTGGCGATCAGCAGCAAGGGCCACTGGAACCATTCCGGCGCGAGCAGGTAGAACGGGCTTTCCAGCGCCGCTGGATCGCGCATCAGCAGGGCTGCCTGGCCCAGATAGTTGCAGACCAGCGCGGGAAGGACAATCGCCAGCCATGAAATCCGGATCGGATTGCGGCCGAAATGGCCCATGTCGGCATAGAGCGCCTCGGCCCCGGTCACCGCCAGCACCGCCGAACCCATCGCCAGAAAGCCCTTGAAGGGATCGTTGACGAACAGCCGCACCGCATGATCCGGGCTCAATGCCCACAGCACATCGGGCCGCTCACCGATCGAAATTACCCCCAGCACCGAGATGACGCCGAAATAGACCAGCATGATCGGGCCGAAGAAGGCCGCGACCTTGGCCGTTCCGCGGCTCTGGATCAGGAACAGGAAGATCAGGATGCCGACCACCATCGGCACCACCAGTCGCTCCATTGCCGGGTTATAGACCGCCACGCCCTCGATCGCGCCCAGCACCGAAACCGCCGGGGTAATCATGCTGTCGCCATAGAACAGCGCCGTGGCGAAAACCCCCAGCAGCACGATCCCGCGTGACCAGGCCTTGCCCGAAATGTTCTGGTTGATGAGCGCGAGCAGCGCCAGACTGCCGCCTTCGCCCTTGTTGTCGGCCCGCATGATGACGCTGACGTATTTGATCGTGACGATAATCATCATCGACCAGAACATCAGGCTGACGATCCCGAACACATGCAGCCGATCGAGCGGCAGGGCGTGGTGCCCGGCGAAGGTATCGCGCATCGCGTAAAGCGGGCTGGTGCCGATATCGCCGAACACAACCCCGATCGCGCCGATTGCCAGCGCGATCTTTCCGCCATGGTGCTGTCCGTGACTGCCGGATGACTCGTGCGATGCCGCGCTATCCCCGGCAGGGGCATGGCCTGCAGCGTCAACCTGCGTCTGGTCGCTCATGCTGATGCAAACCCCTGCAATTCCGGAATCAGGCCCCGGCGCTTAGCAGCATGCCCGCAGAGCGGCAACATTGGCCGGCCTAGGCCGCAAACTCATACACGGCACCGTCGAGGCGCCGGAATGGCAAACAGATCGGGCGAAGCCGCCCGCCGGGAAGGCCGGTTGCCTTTCCAAGGGCAGGTTCGGCCGAGATGGAGGCCATTCCGGCGTCCCGCAGGGATTTGCTCAAAATGGCCCATTGCCGCGTCGGGAAGTCTGAAAATATCGACATATTCCTTCGCCTTCCCTCCTCGCACTGAGCCATTTTGACTCAAACCTCGACGGTGCCGTGTATGAGTTTACGGCCTAGTGTCCCGATCCGGCATTTTGCCGGGCGATGAAGGCATCGAGTTCGGCCAGGCGCTGCTCAAGCTCGGCGCGCCAGGGTGCGTCGGCGGGTGTCTGCTTGAGCAGGCCCGCCCACAGCGCCCTACCCCCGGCCAGATCGCCATTCTGGGCCAGCGCCAGACCGAGAAAATAAGGCGGCCCCGGATTGGCGGGATCGGCCAGGGTCGCGCGGCGATAGGCGAACTGCGCCGCCGGGGTCAGGCTGCCCTCGGAATGGGCCATCAGGTTGTTGGCCAATGCCAGCCAGGCATCGCCGTTGCCCGGCTCCTTTGCAACCACGCCGCGCAGGATCCCCGCGGCCTCGGCAAATTGGCCGTTGCGCGAAAAGGCATCGGCGGCCATCGCCAGCCGATCGGATGACTGCAAGCTCTTGTCCGCCAGCGCCTTGCGCGCGGCGACCAGTTCCTTGCCCGAACCGTGCGCCTGTTCGGCGGCCTGCTTGGGCGCCCCCGGCAGGCCCGGCTGCGCCTGCCAGGCAAAGCCCGCGAGCCCGGCGAGCAGCGCCGCGCCCGCCATTTCCCACGATCCGCGCGGCAGGCGGAACACCGTCACCAGCAGGGCGAAAGCCGCCACGGCCAGCGCAATCACCATGACCCAGCCCATCACGCCCCCTTCCCGCCAAAACGGCGGCGCAACAACACGATCGCCAAGCCCAGCAGGATCAGCGGCGCGGCAAACAGCGGCCAGGTCGCATCGGTAAGCCGCGGAGCATAGCTGACATAGTCGCCATAGCTCTGCACCAGCCAGGCACGGATCGCTTCGGGATCATCGCCCGCCTTGATCTTGAGCCGCACCTGACTGCGCATGTCCCCCGCGATCGGCGCATCGGAATCGGCGATCGACTGGCCCTGGCATTGCAGGCAGCGCAGCGTTTCCATCAAGGCCTTGGCGCGGGCCTCCTGCGCCGGATCCTCCAGCTGGGTATAGGCATAGGGCGCGGGCGGCAGCTTGTCCTGCGCGGCGACTGGCAGCGCCGCAGCCGCCAGAAGCAGGGCGAAAGCGGCGCGCCTCACTGCTCCGCCTCCTTGAGCCTGGCGAGAATCATCTGCACCTGATCGGGCGCGATCACGCCGATGTGCTGATAGCGGATCACCCCGCGCGCATCGACCACGAAGCTTTCGGGGACGCCGGACGAGCCGATATCGAACTGGATCTTGCTGACCGGATCGGCGCCGATCCGGGTATAGGGGTTGCCGTTGCGGGCCAGAAAGACGGCGAGATCATCCTGCTTGTCGCGGATCGCCACCCCATCGACCTCAACCCCAAGCTGGCGCAACTGTTCGAGTTGCTGCGCCTCGGCCGCGCAGGGAATGCACCACGACGCGAAGATATTGAGCAGACGCGGTTTGCCCCCGAGCATGTCGCCCTGGGCCAGACCCGGTCGCTCCGGAACTGCGGCGGGCAGATCGAACCGGGGCAAATCCTTGCCGATCATCGCGCTGTGCACATCGCGGCTGGCCGGCCGCCACAGTCCGACCGCCACCAGCGCGATGAACCCCGCAAACAGGGCCACCGGCAGCCACAGCGCCCAGCGCGAGGGTTTGGCGGGTGCGCTCATCGGCCCTGCCTTTCGCGGCGATAGGCGATCTTGCCGCGCGCGATGATCCGCTTGAGGTCGCTCCACACCCGGCCGATCAGCGCCAGCACTCCCCCCAGCGCAATCAACAGGCCGCCAAACCAGATCATGGTCACGAAGGGCTTCCACCACAGCCGCAGCTGCCAGCGTCCGTCCTCGGCCTGTTCGCCCAGCACGGCATAGAGCTGGCCGTTCCAGCGGGTAGCCAGCGCGCTTTCACTTGTCTGTTGCGGCGGCGCCCAGAAAGCGCGGGCCTGAGGGTGGAGCATGCGCGGCTCACCGCCCCGGTAGCGCGCCTCCATCTCCCCCTCCAGCGCGGTCCAGTTGGGACCGGCAACCGGCACAATCGTGCGCAGAGTCACTTTCCACGGCCCGACTTCCACGGCCTGCCCGGTCTGCACCGCCACCAGCCGTTCAACCGTCCAGGCGCTGTCTGCGGCCATGCCGAACAGGGCCACGGCAACCCCGAAATGCGCCGCGATCATACCCCATAGCGGCAGGTTGACCCGGCTCAGCTTGCGCCCGCGCAAGGGCATGAAGGCGGCCAGCGCCAGTCCCGCCGCCAGGGCCATGCCCAGCAGCGGCAGGACCGCCATCCCTTTGAGCGCGAGCACCATCGCCGCGCCGCCGGTCAGCAGCGCGGGGATTGCCACCATCGGGGTGATCCGGGCAAAACTGTCCCGTCGCCAGCGCAGCAGCGGCCCGACCGCCAGCACGGCCAGCATCGGTACCACGAACACTGCGGTCATCGGGTTGAAATAGGGCGGACCGACCGAAACCTTGGTTCCCAGCGCCTCGGCCAGCAACGGATAGAGCGTGCCGATCAGCACGATCCCCAGCGCGCCGGTCAGCATCACGTTGTTGAACACAAGCGCGCCTTCGCGGCTGGTCACGGCAAAGCGCTCTCCCTCGGTCACTGTCGCGGCGCGAAGCGCGAACAACACCAGCGCCGCACCGATGTTGAGCGCCAGCAGGCCAAGGATGAAGCTGCCCCGTTCGGGATCGACCGCAAAGGCATGGACCGAAGTAAGGATGCCCGAGCGGACCAGAAAGGTGCCGACCATCGACATCGAGAATGCCACCACTCCCAACATCACGGTCCAGGCGCGCAGGGCATTGCGCGCCGCCAGCACCGAGGCCGAATGAAGCAGCGCGGTGGCCGCCAGCCAGGGCATCAGCGAGGCATTTTCCACCGGGTCCCAGAACCACCAGCCGCCCCAGCCAAGCTCATAATAGGCCCAGTAGGATCCCGCGACGATGCCGATCGTCAGGAAAATCCACGCTCCCAGCACCCAAGGCCGCATCGCCCGGGCAAAGGCGGGGGAAACCTCACGGGTAATCAACGCTCCTACCGCAAAGCTGAAGGCGATCGAAAGCCCGACATAGCCGATGTAGAGCGTCGGCGGGTGAAAGGCGAGGCCGGGATCCTGCAGCAGCGGGTTGAGCCCCTGCCCCTCGGGCGCCGCGGGATTGAGCCGCTCGAACGGGTTGGAGCTGATCAGCAGGAAGGCATAGAACCCCAGGCTGACAAAGGCCTGCGCGGCCAGCGTCGCCAGCATGGTCGGCTCGGGCAGGCGCCGCTCGACCAGCGCGACGAAGCCGCCCGCCAGCCCCATGATCGTCACCCACAGCAGCATCGAGCCTTCGTGATTGCCCCAGGCACCGGCGAACTTGTAGAGCATCGGCTTGGCCGAATGCGAATTCATCGCCACCAGCTTGACCGAAAGGTCGGTCTGGCAAAACACCGCGATCAGACAGGCGAACGCCAGGGCGGCCAGCAGCCCCTGAACGATAGCCACCGGACGCACCAGTGCGCCCTCCTTCGCCCCGGCCACGCGCAGCGCGCGCCATGCCGCGAGCAGCTGCAACAGCGCCAGTGCCGCAGCCAGCCACAGCGCGGCAAGACCCAGATTGGCTATCATTTGGTCTCTTCGATCGTCTGGCGGGCCTGGGCCGCGGTCATGTCCTTCATTTCGCGCGGCACGTATTTCTCATCATGCTTGGCGAGCAGATTGTCGGCCACAAACTGCCCCCGCGGATCGAGCCGCCCCTCGGCCACCACACCCGAACCTTCCTTGAACAGATCGGGCACGATCCCCTTGAACACCACCGGCACGCGTGCCGTACTGTCAGACACGGTAAAGCGGATCGTCACCCCGTCGGGGTCGGTTTTGAGGCTGCCCGCCTCAACCATGCCCCCCAGCCGCACCGCGCGGCCCGCTTCGGGCGGGTTCGCGGCCATCTCGGCGGGAAGGTAGAAATAAGATGCCTGGTTGCGCAGCGCCCACATCGCGAGCAGTCCCGCGCCGATCAGCGCGACCAGCGCGATCACCACCAGCACGAGCCGCTGATGCTTGGCCTTGATCGGTGCGCTCATTGCTCGCGGCTCCTCTCGCGCCGGGCTTCTGCGCGGCGCATCGCGATCCAGCTCCACCCCGCAAGCAGGGCGGTGCCCGCCACGCCGATCGCATAGGCGGCGATCACGAAAGTCCAGTGATCGAGCCCTTCACGCATCCCCAGCCTCCATCGCCCGGCGGCGCAGCCGCGCCTCGGCCTGGGCATGGGCCAGGATCGTACGCATCCGCGCCAGCACGATGCCGCCGAACAGCAACGAGAAACCCAGTGTCGCCGCGAGCAAACCCCAGAGGA
>JAKOWQ010000290.1 GCA_029781465.1 Pseudomonadota bacterium | reverse complement strand
TCGTGTTGGAGCCGCTGGTCATCACCAGCCCGTCAAACTTGAAGGCGGCGTCGCCAGCACTGGCAAGGCGCCGCGCGGGATCGCCCGCCGGGTTCCACGCGAGCGTGGCCAGGCCTTCCTCGCCCGCCGTCTCGCTGGCTTCGAGCACGAAGGCATTGGCCGCGCCCTCGGCGCCCTTGAGCATCAGGTGCGCGCCATCGGCGCCGTTTGCGACATAGGCCGAAACTCCGGCATTGGCGGCGTTGATCGCGGCGGCGACATCGGCCAGCGTGGCGCCGCTGGCGATGGTCAGCGTGGTGGCGGCGTGGCCGCTGTCCTCGGTAAAGCTGCCGCCCGCGATTGTCCCGAAGCGCAGAGTCAGGCTGCCCGATCCGACGGGCGCGGTGCTCGCCGCATAGGCCGGGCTGGTCAGGGTCTGCGCGCTGGCCAGCGCGGTAACCTCAAGCGTGTAACTGCCGCTGCCGCTCGCCACCCCGCGGCTGACCGCCGCAACGGCGCCGTTGGCAATCGCCGGCTGGCTGGAAATGTCGCCGGTGCGTACGCGGTCGCCAACGGAGGCGGCGAGGGTCTGGATCTGGCTCTTGAGGGTCGAGGATGCCGAAATCTGCCGTTCGACCGTGTCGGCGCGGGCGCTGTTGCGGTCGATCCGGGCGGCGAACTGCGCCTCGGCCAGGCTGGTGGCGAGCGCGGCCATGTCGATCCCGCTGCCCCCGCCCAGGGCCGAGACGATCGTGCTGGTGGCGGAGGTGGTGGTCATGCCATTCAGAACGGCCGGGCGGCCCGCGCTTTAAGCACTTTTGCGGGGATCGAGGCGGCCCTCGGCATCGAAACGCAGCGCCACCGGAACCTCGATCACGGGCGGACGGGGCTTCTCTCCGCGCCGCAGCGAGAGCACGAAGGCCAGCACCCCGGCCACCGCGGCGTAAAGCTCTTCGCGGATCGTCTGGCTTTCGCGGGTGGTGAAATAGACCGAGCGCGCGAGGGCGGGATATTCGAGGCACGGCACTCCCAACTCGGCGGCCAGATCGCGCATCGCCAGCGCCTTGTCGCCGCGCCCCTTGGCCAGCACCAGCGGCGCGGGCGCGCGCGCCGGATCATAGGCCATGGCGACAGCGAAATGGCTGGGGTTGGTGAGCACGAACTGCGCCTCGCGCATCGCTTTGGATACCGCCCCGCTGGCAAACTGGCGGGCGCGCTGGCGCTGCACGGCCTTGCGTTCGGGTGAGCCTTCGCTTTCCTTGTGCTCGTCGCGCAGTTCCTGCTGGCTCATCCGCAGACGCAGGAAGCGGCGCAGCCACTGGATCGGAAAGTCGATCAAGGCGATCACCGCCAGCCCGCCAGCAAGTACGAAGAACAGCCCGGTGATCAGATCCCAGCCGAGCGCCAGCTGGGCGCGCAAGGATGCTCCGCGCCCAAGGCTCAGCGCGCCGGGCAGATGCGCCGAGCCCCAGCTCCAGGCAATCGCGCCGAGCAGGCCGACCTTGGCCAGGCCCTTGACCACCTCGATCCAGCCGTTGACGCCGAACATCCGCTTCAGTCCCGCCAGCGGATCGAGCCGCGAGGGCTTGGGCAGCAGGTTGGCGCCGACCCAGCGCGCATCGGAAAAGCCGATCTGCGACCCTGTCACGGCCAGCATCACCGCCAGGGCCAGCAGCAGCACCGGGGGCAGCACCCCCAGCGCCAGCGCGGCGGCGGCCTTGCCGGGGGCGAAGTTCTCGATCGCGGCGCGGTCCCAGGCCAGCCCGGCGCGCGCACCGCCCTGCAGGGCGCCGAGCAGCCACGGCCCGGCAAAGCGCAGCCAGGCCGCGCCGGTCAGCACGGCAATCGCGGTCGCCAGCTCGCGCGAGCGCAGCACATCGCCCTTGCGCGCAGCCTCGCGGCGGCGCTTCTCGGTCGGGGCGAAGGTCTTTTCGCCGCTCATTGCGCCGTGACCTGCGCGGCCTGGTCAAGCGCCTCGGCGCTGAGCTCGGTCAGTTGGTCGACCGCCAGCGGTGCGGCCAGGATCAGCGCGGCAAGGCCCGCCAGCACTCCCGCGGGCAGCCCCAGCGCGAAGAGGTTGAGCGAGGGGGCGGATCGGCTCAGCACCCCGCTCAGCACCTGCACCAGCAGCAGCACCAGGGTGACCGGCAGGGCGATCGCCAGCGCGGCGACGAACATCTGCGTTGCGAAGCCGGCGATCAGGGCCAGCCGCTCCGGCCCCAGCCAGGTGGCGCCAGGGGGAAAGGCGTCGTAGCTTTCGACCACCAGCCGCAGCCAGGTGAGGTGCCCGCCCAGGCCCAGGAAGATCAGCGTCAGCACCACGGTGAAATACTGCCCCAGCGCGGGCGCGCGCGCGCCGCTGACCGGATCGGCTGTCGATGCCATCGACAGTCCCATCGCCCCGCCGATCTGTTCGGCGGCGATCACCGGCGCGGCGAACGAGAGTTGCAGGACAAAGCCCAGCGCCAGCCCGATCAACGCCTCGCCCGCGACGGCGAGAAAGCCCGCCAGCGAAAACAGCGCCGGCGGCGCGGCAAAGGGCACCCAGGCGCAGACCAGCACCGCCAACGCCGCACTGATCGCCACGCGCAGTTGCATCGGCACCGCAGCAGCGCCGAACAGCGGCGCAGCCAGCAGCGCGGCGCCGATCCGGGTCATGGCGAAGACCAGCCGCCACAGCTCGCCTTCGACCGCGCCGAAGCCGAAGTCGATCGCGTTCACCGCCCGATTCCAGCGATCCGGGCGAAGATCTCGG
This sequence comes from Pseudomonadota bacterium, assembly GCA_029781465.1. Taxonomy (GTDB): domain Bacteria; phylum Pseudomonadota; class Alphaproteobacteria; order Sphingomonadales; family Sphingomonadaceae; genus Novosphingobium. The sequence goes on along the minus strand of JAKOWQ010000290.1, from coordinate 4,303 downwards.
TCATGAAATCGCTCACCAGCCCCAGCATCGAGCCGCCCAGCACCACCAGCACCAGCGCGATCACCGCCAGCTTGGGAACGAAGGTGAGGGTCTGTTCGTTGACCGAGGTCGCCGCCTGGATGATCCCGACCACCAGCCCCACCGCCAGGCTGGCGAGCAGCACCGGCGCGGCGACCAGCGCGGTAACCCACAGCATCCGGTCGGCGAGCGCGAGGAGCGATGCGGTATCATCCATCGCGCGTCACCCGAAACTTGCCGCAAGGCTGCCCATCAGCAGCGCCCAGCCATCGACCAGCACGAACAGCAGCAGCTTGAAGGGCAGCGAAACGATGGTCGGGCTCATCATCATCATCCCCAGGCTCATCAGCACCGAGGAGACCACCAGATCGATCACCAGAAAGGGCAGAAACAGCATGAAGCCGATCTGGAACGCGGTCTTGAGCTCGCTGGTGACGAAAGCGGGGAGCAGGATCGAGAAGGGCACATCGGCCGGGCTGGCGAACTTCGGCGCCCTGGCCATATCGGCAAACATCGCCAGATCGTGCTGGCGGGTCTGGCGGATCATGAAGGCGTGGAATTCCTCGCCCCCGGCGGCAATCGCCTGTTCTGCGTTGATCGTTCCGGCCGAATAGGGCGCGATCGCACGGGCGTTCACCGCCTCCAGCGTCGGGGCCATGACGAACAGCGAAAGGAACAGCGAAAGACCGATCAGCACCTGGTTGGGCGGCGATTGCTGAAGCCCCAGCGCCTGCCGCAGGATCGAGAGCACCACCAGGATCCGGGTGAAGCTGGTCATCATCAGCACCAGTCCGGGCAGGATCGTCAGCAGCCCCATGATGATGAGGAGCTGGAGCGAAAGCGTCAGCCCCGATCCCGATGACCCCGCCGCCGCGCCGAAGGCCCGATCGAGCGCGCCGGGGATTGCGCTTTGCGCCTGGGCGGCGGTGGGAAGCAGCAGCAACGGCAGGGCCAGAAGGCGCCTCATTGGCTGTCTCCCACCGGCGCCTCGGCCAGCCGGGTCAGCCCCTGGCGCGAGGCGGAAACGAGGATTTCGCGGCCGCGGAACTCGATCACCGCCAGCTTGAGCGTGGGCGACAGCATGGTGGTTTCCACCACCCGCACCCGGCGCGGCCCCTGTTCGGGCGCGCCGATCCGGGATTGCAGCTTCTGCGCGAATTTCAGGCTGCCCCAGGCCAGCGCGCCGATCAGCGGCAGCAGCACCAGCAGCTTGACCAGATACCAGATCATGCCGCGCCATCCTCTGCCGCCGGCGCGGAAGTGCCGGCCAGTTCGACGATGCGCAGGCCGAAACGGTTGCCCTGCGCCACGATCTCGCCGCGCGCGATCAGCTTGCCGTTAACGTGAACGTCAAGCAGTTCGTCGGTGAGCCGGTCGAGCATCACGACGCTCTCCTCGCCCAGCGCGAGCACGTCCTTGAGCTTCATGGCGGTGCGGCCGAGTTCGACCGAAAGGCGCACGTCGACTTCCTTGAGGAGATCGAAGCCGCGGGTGTGAATGGTCATGGGGGTGGGGTTCCTTCAGGCAATCTGGGTCAGTTTGATGGCAACGCGATCGTCCTGCGCGCCGACGGTGCCGCGCGCGATGGTGCTGGCGCCGATCCTGAGCGGCACCGCGCGGGCTACGGCCACCGGCAGCACGCAGCCCGGTTCGAGCGCGGAAATCGCGGCCAGCGGCACCTGCATGTCGACCAGCACCGCGCTTAGCGGCAGCGGCAGGTCGGCAAAGGGGCGGGCGGCGGGATCGGCAGCGCGCGGGGCGGGGCGGGCGGGAGCGGCGTGGCCCTGATGGCCGACCAGGGCGGGAAGCGCCGCCAGCGGCAGGGCCAGCGTCACCGGCCAGGACGCACGGGCACCTTCGCGAACATCCAGCCGCATCACCGCCAGCCGCTCGTCCGGGGCAAAGGCATCCAGGTCGGACAGCCGCCCCTCGCGGCGCAGCGCGCGCAGCGCCAGCGCGGTCTCTCCGCCCAAGGCCGCGGCGATCGCCTGACCGGCAAGGCCCTCGATCCGGTCGATCATCTGTTCGGCGGAGGGCGGAAAGCGCTCGGGCAGGTGCGCGGGCACCTCGCTCCTGCCGCCAAAAGCGCGGTCGACCTTGCACAGCACCGCCTGCCCGTCGAGAATCGTGAGCAGCGGCGCCTCGTCAGCCCCGGCGGCGAACAGGCTGTGCGCGCCAAGCCCGGCGCAGCCCTCGGCAAGTTCATCGGCGCGCAGCTCGCGCGCGGGGGTGGGATCGATCCGGGGGGTGTCCGCGCCCAGCAGCGGCGCCAGCGCGGCGCTGAGCGACCTGGCCAGCCGCTCGCCCGCGCGCTCGAACAGCTTGAGCAGCTCGGCCGGAAGCGGGCCGCGCCGCAGCAGTTCGGGGCAGTGCTGCGCCGCGGTGCGCTCGGCGATGAAGGCGCGTTCGGGTTTCACTGAACCAGAAAGCTCTTGAAATAGACCTGATCGACGCCGCCGAAACCCTCGGTCGCGGTCAGCACCTTGTTGATCGCTCCGGTCAGCCGCTGCTGCAGGCGCTGCTTGCCGTCGGGGGTGAAGGCGTCTTCCTCGGGGGTGTCGGCCAGCACCACCAGGATCTCGCTGCGGATCGCCAGCTCGTGCTTCCTGAGCCACAGCAGCACCCGCCCGTCGCGGTGGGTCGAACAGGCGAGGCTGATCTGGACCAGCGCGGGCGAGTTCCTGAGGTTCGAGGTGAAATCCTCGGTGAAGTTGTAATACGAGGTCTTGTACTCGCTGCCACCGTCGCCCTCGACATCGCCGTGCGCCTCGCCCTCGCCCTCCTTGGCTTCGCCCTTGGGGGCATAGGGATCGTCCTCGCCCTTGCGCAGCAGCTTGGGACTATTGTCTTCCTTCTTGGCATGCTCGCCCCCGCCGCCGATCATGCCCGACTGGACCAGCGCGAAGGTGCCTCCACCGCCCGCACCGACCAGCACCAGCGCACCCAGCGCCTTGACCATCACGCCCTTGCCCTTCTTGGGCTTGGGGTCCTTTTCTTTCTTCTCACTCATTCTTGGATATCCTTCACAATATCATGATAATCAGGCGAAAATGCCTGAACGCTGCGATGGATCGCGTCCTGTTGGGCGCTGCCGCCACGGTTGCCCGGATTGCCCCGGACGCTCGTCATGACGCGGCGCATTGCCGCCCTGGCCGCCGGTCTGGCTTTCGCCGCCGCTCTGCGCCGAAGGCTGGCGCGATGCGCCGAATGTCTGCTGACCGGAGGTGTCACTGGCCGCCGCTACCGGCAGCGCGATGGCAGCGGCCCGGGCGAAGTCCGGGTTGGCGCTGGCCATGGTGACGCTCAGCCCGGTCTCGTCCTGCGAGAAGCGCAGATGCACCGGGCCAAAATCGCCATGCGGCAGCGCGATTGAGACCGCGTGCGGCTGGGCCGCTTCGCGGGCGATGGCCAGGCGGTCGATCAGGGCGGCGAAATCGTGCGGACGCGGCAGGGGAGTCGGCTCGACGAACGGGGTGGTCTGCGGCTGAGCCGCCGCTGCCGGGGACGGCGCCGCAACCGGGGTGGGCAGGGTCTCTACCAATCCGGAAAGCTCGGTGCCGGGGTCGATTGCCGGACGCGGTGCCAGGGCGTTGGCGGCGGGGAGGAGCCGCGATACCGGGATCGCCAAAGCCGCAGGCGGGATAGTCGGCGCCTGTTGCGAAAGCAGAGCGGTCCATTCGGGCCGCGCCGCCGGTGCGGACTCGGCACTGGTCCGGGCCTCAAGCGGCTGACGGGGGCTGATCGCCACGGTGGTTGCTATCGGCGCGTGTGGGCCGACCGGCTGCGCCGGAGACCGGGACGCGACCATAACACCCGGCACGAGCGCCGGTGCAGGAGGCGATTCTTCCGCGGCAGGACTGACCGGGACCGCCACGGACGTCGACACTGTCACCGCAGTGGATGACGCTTCGGTGGACGGCGCCTTGGTGAGCGGGGCGGCGGCTGCGGGCGCGGACGCATCTGTCGGCATGGTCATGGCGATGGTCGAGGTGGGCTGGATGAGCAGCGGTGGCGTGAAGGCGGCGACCGGATCAGCTGCGCTCGCTGTCTCGGCGGTTTGCTCCGGCTGGGACGTCGCGGGTTTGGCCTCGTCCTGCGTGGAAACGGCCCGGCGCGATGCCGGGGGCGTCAGGCTCGCTGCAATCGCCGACCGCGCGGCGTACGGCGGGGGCGGGACGGTGGGCGGCTGTACCGCAGGCTCCGGCGGCAGGGCTGGCGGCAAGATCTTGCCGCCCTCCGGCAAGGGCGCGGCAAGGGTGGCGGGCAGGGCGGAAGGCAGGGCAGG
>JAKOWQ010000282.1 GCA_029781465.1 Pseudomonadota bacterium | reverse complement strand
GCCAGCTCTACACCGGCCCGACCCAGCGCGACTACGTGCCGCTCGACAAGCGGTGATCGCGGGCCGATAAGCTCTCCCAAATTAAGGGGGAGAGTTATGGAAGCGCTGCGCAATCTGCTTCGAGTTCTCTACATGATCCTGGGCGGCCTGATGGTCTTTTCCGGGCTGTTCTGGGCGCTCCAGGGGCTCGGCATCATCATGTGGCCGCCTGAGAGCTTCATGCTCGCGGACCGGGCCTGGACGCTCTACGGATCAATCTGGGCTGCTGTCGGCGCCGGACTGATCTGGGTGCTGCGCGGTCGTCGGGGCTAGCGCCAGAAGATCGGCGGGAACATCGAGAATGAAGCGCGCGCCCTGCCCGGGGGCGCTTTCGACCGTCAGATCGCCGCCCATCGCCCGCGCCAGACGCCGCGAGATGTAGAGCCCCAGTCCCGAGCCCTGTTCGTCGCTGCGGCCAAGCCGCTCGAATTTCTCGAACAGCCGTGCCTGCTGGTCCAGCCCGATCCCCGGCCCCTGATCGGCCACCACCACCCGCGCGCGTGCACCGGCGTCCTCAAGACGGATCCAGACCTGCGAATTCTCCGGCGAATAGCGGATCGCGTTGCCGACGAGGTTGAGCAGAACCTGCAAGACCCGCCGGAACTCGGCAATCGCCGGCAGGTGCTCGCCCAGCTTGGGCGCATCGATCGCGATCCCGCGCTCCTGCGCACGCACCCCCAGGATGCCCGCGGCGCGGCGCGCAACATCGGCCAGATCGATCCGGTCGGGCGCGGTGTTGAAATCCTCGGCTTCGACAACTTCCAGATCAGCAAGGTCCTCGACCAGCGAAAGCAGGTGCTGCCCTGCCGTGGCAATATCGGCAGCGTACTGGCTGTATTCCTCGGCCAGCGGCCCCGCGAGCCGGGTGCGGATCGTTTCGGCGTTGGCGATGATCCGGGCGATCGGCTGACGCAGCACGGGCGCAATATCGCGCCCGACCAACCCCGGCCCGTTGCTGGGCATCACCGGAGCGCTGCTCGCCGCCGCGACCGGCTTGACCTCGCTGGCGGGCCGATCCGCAACAAGACACAGCTCGAAACCGGCCGGTTCGCCTCCGGCAAGCTGACGCGGCAACAGGCTGGCTTTCCAGTCGCGCGGCGACCCCTCGATCTTCACCTTGGCGCCATCGAGCAGGCGCCAATGCAACGGCTGGTGATGATCCGAGCCTTCGATGGTGACGAAATCGGTCCATGGCCGACCAATCCCGCCCCGCATTTCGGCGATCAGCGCGGCAAGATCGGGGGCCTCGCTCTCGCAAGCCAGCACACATTGCCCGGCATCGAGCTCGGCGGTCAATTCGGCCAGGCCGCGCTCGATCGCCGCGCGGTGCTGAGCAGTTGCCGCCAGATCCTCGGGTGGGAGCGGCGATGCCTGCCACGAACGCAGCGCCACCTTGCACGCCCCTTCCTCTTCGGGAACTACCTCTACCCAGGCGGAAATCAGATCGCTGCCATCGTTGGCCCGGATCGTCCGCGCCAGCTTCAAGCCGTAGTGACGCGCCTTGCGGACCAGTTCGAGCAAGGCCGGTATTGCAATAGTTCCGGGTATCTCGCCCCCGCAGCGCAGTTGCAGACCGGCAAGCGGGTCTTCCGCGCTGACCAGGCGGTCCGCACCATCGACCTGCGCCCGGGCAAGAACTGCGCTTTCCGCCACAGCGATCCAATCAACCCGCAAAAGCCGCGCTGCGCGCCAGCAGGGCCGCGGCGCGATCGGCTCCAACCTGCTCAAAGCCTTCGGGCAGGGTAACGTCGGGATGGAGCGAAACGAACTGCTCTTCGATCGTCGCCGGTTTGAGTCCCGCTGCACGCAGGGCAAGGGCAAGCCGCGCGAGCTGGCCTTCGTTGGTCGTCAGCACGGCGATATCGCGATCCTGGCCGGAACCGAGCGAGAGCGCTGTCAGAAAGATGCAAACTCCGGCGTGAGAAACGGAAAGCGCGGCAGTCGCGCCCCCGCCCATTGCCGCGACCAGCCGCGCGGTCAGTCCCAGGCGGCTGCGGCTTTCATCATAGCGGCCGCGGATTTCGGATTCGGCCGCGGCAATCTGCGCCTGACTCTCCGGGTCATGATCGGAAAGACCGCGCAGCGCCACCAGCGCGGCGTGCAGCAGATCGCCGGGAAGCTCGGTCAGCGGCAGCTTCATCCGCCGCTGTGCCTGGGCAAACCGCGCCTGCGCCGCAAGCAGCGCCATCGCCGCAGCCGCAACGCCGGGTTCGCTCGAAGCGATCAGCGACTGGAGCAGCGGCGAGAGCACCGGATCGAGCGCGAGGCGCGCCTGGAGCCGCTCGGTCAGCTGCCATTCCAGCGCAAGCGCATGGATGTGGTGGAGAAAGCCGGGATGCGCCACGAAGCGTTCGACCAGCACGGTAACATCGTCGGGATCGTGCTCACCATCGTTGCCCTCGCCCGAAGCATTGGCGCGGGCATCGAGCAGCTGCCGGGCGAGATCGGCCATCGTGCCGCGGACCCGGGCGATGATCTCGTCACCGAACACCGAGTGCTCGTCGTTGGCAAGCAGGTGACGCAGGATCGGCGCGATGGTGCCGATCAGGGCATCGCCGTGCGCCAGTTCGTCACACAGGGTCGTCTCGACCTGCGCGGCGGAAACAGGTTGGGCAGAATGCTGGTTCATGGCATCGGCCATAGCCCGTTTTGGTTAAGGCGGCGTTAGCCGCAACTGCCCGCGTGGCAGGGCAAAACCGGCGATCAGCACGATCACCGCCGCCACCTCGATAGCCGCGATCCCCAGCCCGGAAAGACTTGCCGCACAAAGCAGCGCGGCCAGCAGGGCCCGATCCCCCATCCAGGCGGCGATCCGCCCGCTGCCGATACGCGGCATCAAGCGCAGCAATCCCGTCAGCATGAAGGGCGCAAAGAAGCGGTCTCCCGGCCCTGCTCCCGCGCTGACCGGCAGGCTCCATCCGGCAACGAGGACCATGACCGCATCGAGCAGCCATCCATAGACAAGTTTGCTGTCAAGGCGGCGTGGAACGGCCAGCGGGTCGGCCTCGATCCGGGCCAGCAACACGGCAATCTCGCGCAGTATCCATCCGCCGGCCAGCAGCACGAATGCCGTCGCAATCCAGCCAAGCCAGCCTGCTCCCGCCCCCAGCAAGGCAAGGAAGGCGGCGGCAATCACTGCGGCGCCCGGTCCGCTACCGGCGTGCAACAAGGCAGGTCCGAACCCGCGAACCGCCATCAGCGCGAGGAATCGCGATGGACTCCGGCTCTCGTCATCGCGGGTGCGACGGCGGATCCACAGCGGTTCCACGGCATGCGCCTCATCCTCGCTGCGGATCAGCATCCAGAACAGACCCGCATCGAGCGGAGCCGGGATCGAGCGTTGGCGGATTCCAGCCTGCAAGGCGATGCGCTGCAACGCCGATGCCGCGTCGCAATCGGACGGAAGATCGGCAATCCGCTCAACCAGACGGCCTGGAATGCGCATGGCACCCGCTGCCGCGTGGTTCAGGTCGATGCGCTCGAACCCGGCTGCAAGGCCCTGCTCGATCGGCTGAACCAGAACGGCCTGGCCCTGTTCGAGAAGTGCCACCGCTTCGGCGGCGGAAACGAACAGCCCGTCGCCAAGCACGATCACCTCATCGGACGCCGTGACCAGTCCGACCAGCTGGCGGGGGGCTGAAATCAGGTGAAACTGCGCGCCAGCAGCCTCGGCGGCATGCTGCATGGCAACAATCTCTGGCTCCAGTGCAGCGGCCAGGCAGACGATCCGATCGCACTTCAGCGCGAGGGCAATCCCCAACTGGAGCCGCGCGACCGAAATCCCGCCAATGCTCAGAAAAGCACGCGGGGTTGTGCTGCCGGGGGCAGCAGCTTCGATCATGGTCAACAGAGCGACCCGCAGCGTCTTTCTCCGCGCCTGGCTGGGAACTACGCGCAGGGTTTAGGCGAGCGCGTCCCTGCTGCCAAGCCGAAGCGTCAGGCGGCCGAAAATTCGTCGAGCCAGGTCTGGATGCGGCGTATTACCGTGGGTTCGCCCGGGGCCGCGTCGATCGTCTCTTCGGCCAGTTCCAGCAGCGCATCGGCGTGAAAACTGGCGGCAAGCCCCTTGAGCCGCAGCGCCGCCATGCGCCAGTTGCCATCGCAGCGCGAGCGCCGGAGGAGATCGAGCTGACGCGCACAGCTCTCGATAAATGCCTGACGCAGCTCCAAAAAGAGTGCGCCGTCCTCTCCCGCCGCAGCGGCAAGGGTGGCATCGAGGGCTCCAGCTTCATAGGCCATGAGGCCAGACTTAGGGCAATCTGGTTAATCCGGGGTTTAATCCGGGCACTTACATGGTAAACTGCCGTCATGACTGGGGGATCGCGCATTCGCGCTATCGACGCCGCCGGGCCTGAGGGTGTCGGCGAGGAGCAGACCAATCCAGCGGCGGAACCTCTGCCGGTGGCGGAGGAACCGTGGGAAGACGCGGAAGCGCCCGTGCCCGCGCCGCGCCGTTGGCCCGCCCTCCTCGCGCTGATGCTTACTCTTGCCGTTGCCGCCGGATGGACCGTGCTGTTCGTGATGGCCAATCTGGCGGCGATACAGGCGGGCGGCGATCTGGCGCAGTGGACGGTGAGGATTCGGGACTGGTCTGTCCCGCCCCTGCTGCTGGCGGTTGTCTGGTTGCTGGCCATGCGCAACTCGCGCCGCGAGGCGTTGCGCTTTGGCGAAGCGGCGCGGGTGCTGGGCGAGGAATCGACGCGGCTTGAAGCCCGGCTGTCGACCGTCAACCGCGAACTCAGCCTGGCCCGCGAATTCCTGGCCGCGCAGGGCCGTGATCTCGATGCGCTGGGCCGTGTGGCCGGTGAGCGTCTGTCCGAACATGCCGACCGTCTGGCCGGTCTGGTGACTGACAACGGCGCGCGGATCGAGGCGATCGGCACGGTCAGCGAGGCCGCGCTCGACAACATGGAAAAGCTGCGCTTCCAGCTTCCGGTGATCGCCAGCTCGGCCAAGGACGTAACCAACAACATCGCCACCGCCGGGCGCACCGCGCATTCCCAGATCGAGGAAATGGTCCAGGGCTTCAACAAGCTCAACCAGTTCGGTCAGGCGAGCGAGCGCCAGGTCCAGGTGCTGCGCGAGCTGGTCGAAAAGACCCTCGCCGAATTTACCCAGCAGGCCGATCAGCTTGAAGCCATAACGTCGCAGCGCTTCGCCGCACTGGCGCAGGGCGGAGAGGAATTTCGTACCCGGCTCGATGCGCAGGAGATCGAGGCGCTGGCCGCGATCCGCACCCGGGCCAAGGCGCTGGGCGACGAGCTTGAGGAGGCGCGCAAACTGCTCGACGAGAGCGAGGCGGAAAGCCTCACCTCGCTGCGCGCGCGCCTTACCTCGGTCCGCGACGAAAGCGGCGCGATCGCCCGGTCGCTGCGCGAAGGCGAAGGCCAGGCGCTCGATGCCTGGCGCCGCGCCGTGGCTTCGCTCGAGGAGGATCTGCGCCAGGCGGTTTCGCGTGTGGGCGAGATTGACGAGCAGGCGATGGTCTCTGCCCGCCGCCGCATCGCCGCATTGACCGAAGAGGCCGAAGAGATCGATGCCCGCATGGCCGAGCGCGACCGTGTTTTCGCCGAGGAGATCGAGCGTCGCCGCGCCGATTTCGAAGCCCGCCACGCCGATTTCGGCGAACGGCTCGAAGCGCAGATGGCGGCCCAGCGCGAACAGGCCGAGGCTTTCCGTGCGCACAGCGAAACGATCGGTGCCCAGCTTGGCGACTACGCCGCCCGCATGAACGAAATCGCGGCCCACGGCGGCGAGGCCGAAGGAGCCATCGCGGCGAGCTTGACCGTTCTGGCCGAAAAGCTGGAGGCCAGCCGCGAGGCGCTGTCGGGAACCGACAAGGCGATCGCGGGCCTGACCGACGATTCGGTGCGCCTGCTCGAGCTGATCCGTGCCAGCGTGACCCACAGCGAAGAAGATCTACCCGCCGCCCTGGCTGCTGGCGAAACGCGGCTGGCGCAGTTCGACGAGCGGGTGCAGGCGCTGGGCGCCGCAGCGCGCAATGCCGTCACGCTCGGCGAATCGTTGCTCGATCATGTTGCGACCAGCAAGTCCGGTCTTGCCGAGGGGATCGAGCATGCCCGCGAGCTCGGGCACGCCTTGTCGGACAAGACCTCGGCGATCGAAGCGCTGCAAAGCGCGCTCAAGGACCTCAGCGAACAAAGCGCGGCACTTGCCGAGCAAGCGCGCAACGACCTGGCAAGCGCTGTCACCGATCTGGCCGAACGGATTGGCGAGGAAAGCGGCGCCGCGATCGACCGCGCGGTTCGTGCCAAGGCTGCCGAGATCTCGGGCCAACTCGAAGAAGCCGCTGGCCATGCCGCCGGGGTCAGCCGCGAGGCGGCGGTGCAACTGCGCGATCAGCTGGCCAAGGTCAACGATCTGGCCGGCAATCTCGAACGCCGCGTCGCCCATGCCCGCGCCCGCGCAGAGGAGCAGGTCGACAACGACTTCGCCCGCCGCGTGGCGCTGATTACCGAAAGCCTCAATTCCAACGCGATCGACATCGCCCGGGCAATGGATACCGAAGTAACCGACACCGCCTGGGCCTCTTACCT
>JAKOWQ010000262.1 GCA_029781465.1 Pseudomonadota bacterium | reverse complement strand
GCCAGGACCACGCCCATCCGCATCTGGGCGGTGAGGTAGCGGTCGTCGCTGGTGACCCGCGCGTACCACTCGTTGGCCTTGCCGTAATCCTCGCGCTGCTCCTCGATCCGGCCCAGTTCGAAGTAAGCATCGGCCAAACGGGTGTTGCGCTTGATCAGATCGAGAAAGTAACTCTCGGCCAGGTCGAATTGACGGGTTTCGCTCGCCAGCACGCCGAGGGCGTATAACGAGTCGGTGTCCTTGGGGTTCTGGTTGAGCAGGATGGCGAACTCGCGGCGAGCCTTGTCCAACTGGCCGGCATCGACCAGCAACCGGGCGTAATCCATCCGTAAACTGCGATCGCGCGGTATGGCGGCCACCGCTTTGGCGAGCCCAGCCAGCGCCGCATCCCTTTCACCCTGATCCAGCAGGATGCGGGTACGCAGCAGGTGGGCGGAAACCAGCTTGGGGTTGCGATCCAGTGCTTCCTTCAAGCTGATCAGTGCCTGCTCTCGTTCGCCGGCCGCCGCCGCCAGCATCGCATAATAGTATTGCGCGTAGGCTTCACGCGGGTAGCGGTCGCGGAGCCGCCGCATCACTCGCAACGCCGCCTGCTTGTCGTCCATCTGACTCAACAGCGAGGCCACCGTGGCGAAGCCCTGTTGCTTATCCTTGGCGCGGGCGGCTCCGCGGACCGCGTCCAGCGAGGCCATGGCCTCGTCCTCTCGCCCATTGCGCAGCAGCGCCAGCGCCAGTGCTTGTTGGGCCTGTTCGCTGCCGGGGTCGAGCGCCTGCCAGCGTCGCGCCAGATCCAGGGCGGTGGCATTATCTTTCATGATCAGCGCCAACATCGCCGCCCGTTCGGCTATCCGGGGGTCATTGCTGGCGGTCGCGGCCTGCCGGTAGTTGGTCAGCGCCACGTCGAGGTGATCGCGCTTGCCCGCCAGTTCCGCCAGCAACACCTGATACATCAGGTCGGCGCGATGGCTGGGCTGCAGCGCCGGTCGGATCGAGTATTCCGGAACGGCGGGCGCCTGCGCGTCCACCACCGTCGCGCAGCCACCCAACAGCAGGCCGCTCAAACCCAACACCTTCAAAAGAAATCTGTTCATCGCCGGGTATGTCTATCATTCGGTTTCGGCGGTCGGAGAACCGCCAGAAACGGGGTTGGCGCAAGACGGGAGCGCCAGCTTCCAGGCCGCGGCACGTCGGCGCGTGAAAAAGGAGGGGCAACCGTTCGCATGATCATCCATCAAAGAACTATGACCTTGTCATTCGCCTATTGTATCCCGCAGAATTCCACCGTTTTTCAGCCCGATCAGATGCATCCATGCCACTGCTGGCCCTCGGTCTCAACCATCAAACCGCTCCCGTCAGCGTTCGCGAGCGGATCGCGTTCGCGCCCGAACGCCTGCAATCCGCCCTGCGGGATCTGCTCGATTGCGGCGGCGCCCGCGAAGCGGCGATCCTATCGACCTGCAACCGCACCGAGGTTTACTGCGGCCTCAAGGACGAAAACGGCCGCCAGGTGGTGGAATGGCTGGGCGATTATCATAAGTTGCGCACGGTCGATTTGCAGCCTTATCTATACCGGTACACCAACCAACGGGCGGTGCGCCACATCCTGCGGGTCGCTTCGGGACTGGATTCGCTGGTGCTGGGAGAGCCGCAGATCCTCGGCCAGATCAAGGCCGCCTATCAGGTCGCCAACAGCATCGGCGCGCTCGGCGTCCGGCTGGAGCGGCTGTTCCAGCATACCTTCTCGGTCGCCAAACAGGTACGTACCGATACCCGCATCGGCGCCAGCCCGGTGTCGGTGGCCTTCGCGGCGGTCGGCCTGGCCCGGCAGATTTTCGCCGACTTGCCCCACTGCGCCGCCTTGCTGATCGGCGCCGGCGATACCATCGAGCTGGTCGCCCGCCACTTGCACGAGAGCGGGGTCGGGCGGCTGATCGTGGCCAACCGCACCTTGGAACGCGCCCACGCGCTGGCGGCCTCCTTCTCCGGTTACGCCATTGCCCTGGACGAAATTCCCGCCCATCTGGGCGAGGCCGATATCGTCATTGCCTCCACCGCCAGCCCCGATCCGCTATTGGGGGCGACGCTGGTCCGCCAGTGCCTGAAACAGCGCCGCCATCGGCCGATGTTTATGGTAGATTTGGCCGTGCCGCGCGACATCGATCCGGCGGTCGCCGAACTGGACGATGTCTATCTATACACGGTGGACGACCTCAAGGACATCATTCAGGATAACCTGCGCTCGCGCCAAGCCGCCGCCCAGCAGGCCGAGGAAATCATCGACACTCAGGTCGAGCACTTCATGGCCTGGCTACGCACCCAAGGTAGCGTTGCCAGCATTCGCGCCTTGCGTCGGCAGGCCGAAGCCACCCGCGACGAGGCGATGGACCGCGCCCGGCGCCAGCTCGCCCAGGGTAAGGACCCAACCACCGTGCTTGAGATGCTGGCTCATACCCTCACCAACAAGTTCCTTCACGTGCCTTGCACCGGCCTGCGCGAAGCCGCCGCCGAAGGCGATGCCGCCATGCTGAACCTGATCAAAACCCTGTATCGCTTGGGCGATGGAGATCCTCACCGATGAACGCCTCCATGCTGGCCAAGCTGGAGCAATTGACGGAACGCCATCAGGAGGTCGGCGCGCTGCTGGCCGATCCCGAAATCATCGGCGATAACGACCGCTTCCGCGCCCTGTCGATGGAATACGCCCAGTTGGAGCCGGTGGCGAGCGGGTTTCTAGCCTACCGCCGCACCCTGGACGATCTGGACAGCGCCCGCGAAATGAGCCGGGACGGCGACCCTGAACTGCGCGCCATGGCCCAGGAAGAACTATTGGAGGCGGAAGAGCGCCGCACCGGGCAGGAGCGGGCGCTGCAACTGCTGTTG
>JAKOWQ010000257.1 GCA_029781465.1 Pseudomonadota bacterium | reverse complement strand
GACGCCCTGGGCAAGCATGACGAGCCGCTGCTCAATCTCGCCATGGATCTGGAGCGGATCGCCCTGGAAGACGAATATTTCGTCAAGCGCAAGCTGTACCCGAACGTGGATTTCTACTCGGGTATCATCTTCCGGGCGATGGGCTTCCCGGTCAGCATGTTCCCGGTCATCTTCGCGGTGGCGCGCACCGTCGGCTGGATTGCGCAGTGGAAGGAAATGATCGAGGACAGCGAGCAGCGGATCGGCCGGCCGCGCCAGCTCTATACCGGCTATCAACCGCGGGAGTATGTGCCGCTGGACCAGCGCGGCTGACCGGGCGTGCCCAGCCGGCTGCCATCGCGGATCGGCCGCGGGCCGCAAGACAGCGGCCTGCGGCTGCGCCGTGGGTTTGCCCCAACCCGCCCGGTGCCGCCCCCGGCCAATGACAATCCGATGCCGTTCGTGCGGCGCTGGCGCTGGCTGGTGCGCATGGCGCTGGCCGTCGGGGTGATCGGTGTCGTCGGCTTGCTGGCAACCTTGTAGCTGAACACGCCCGAAGCGGCTTGTCTTGAGGCGCGAACCGCTATGTGTGGGCGCAGGCTGGCGGTCTGGCTGATCTCGATGGTCGTGGCGTCAACGATCGGCGCGACACCGGTCGTGGCGCAGCCAGCCACGGGCATTGCTGATCCGTTCGCCTATTGCGCCGCGGTCGGGACGATCGATGTGCCAGACCGGCGATACACCGGGCCGAACCCGCCCGAGCCGGTGGCCCGCGCCGTGCTCTATCCCGGGCTGCCGAGCAGCGAGGCGCATTGGCGCTGCATGAACGGCCAGGTTCTTGGCTGTGTGGATGGCGCCAGCGTGTCGTGCGATATGCGGGTGTCGCCGGACAGTTCGCCGAACCAGGGCATGATCGAGTTCTGCCACGATAATCCGGACTCCGACTTCATTCCCCTGGCCTTCGTCGGTCATGACAACGCTCACTCCTGGCGATGCAACCGGGGGGCGCCAACGATCTTTGGCGACCCGATCCTGCATCCGGATGCCCGCGGCTTCGCCGCCGAAATGTGGCGCCGGATCGCGCCGCCATAGAGCCGATCGCGGAGAGGCGGAACGCCTCGGAGCGTGAATCCGCTCGCAAAAACAAGGATTAGGGAACGCTGCCCGCTCGCATTTGATCGAGAGGCGCTCTAGCAGGCTGCGGAAATTTGTGATCAGTATAGCCGATTTGGCTTTGTGGTCAGGGGTTTGGGCGGAGCCAGGGCCGGCCTTGAGAGGGCCGCGGCGGGCTGGGAGGTGGTTTTTGGGCGGTATTCCGGGTCAAGTCGTGGCCAAGAGCCTGGGCAGCCGGATCAGGTTGTAGGCGGCGACTCTGAGGGTGAACATCCATCCGACCC
>JAKOWQ010000256.1 GCA_029781465.1 Pseudomonadota bacterium | reverse complement strand
CAGGGTTGCGGTGCCGATCACAAGGGGCTTGCCCACGGCCAGGCCCAGCCGCTCTGCCGCGCCTTCGGCCAGCCAGGCGGTGTCCGGCGCGGGCGCGCCAACCTTGCGGCCGTCCTTGAGCGCCAGCCGCCCGACCAGCGGCCAGTTCGGCTCGACCGCCTTGAGTTCAACCGGCGCGGCCAGATCGCCGGCGCGGGCCATGGCCTGCATCCTGAGGCCGCCCGATGTCGGCCCCAGCGCGGCGAAGGCCGCGCGCTCTTGCGCGCTGGCCGCGCGCTGCCACACCGCAACCTCGATATCGCCGCCCAGAATTGTCCGGCCCCGGCTCGACAGTTCCCGTTCGATCGCCCCGGTCAGAGTGCCGATCGCCGCTAGCGCGCCTACCCCCAGGAACAGGCACACCAGCAGCAGCCTCAGTCCCCGGAAGCGGGCGGAAAGATCGCGCCGGGCAATCGCCCAGGCTATGGCCCAGCCGGTCATGCCCGGGCCGTGTCGAAGGGAGCCGTGTCGCTGGCCACGCGCCCGTCGGCCAGCGTGATGACCCGTTCGCAGCGGCGCGCCAGTTCGGGATCGTGGGTAATCACCACCAGGGTTGCGCCGGTTTCGGCCCGGCGCGCGAACAGCAGGTCCATCACCGCCGCGCCGGTCGCGGCATCGAGATTGCCGGTCGGCTCATCGGCGAAAACCAGCGCCGGTCGCGGCGCCAGTGCGCGGGCAATCGCCACGCGTTGCTGCTCGCCGCCGGAAAGCTGGGCGGGATAGTGGTTCAGGCGGTGGCCCAGCCCGACGCTGACCAGTTCGGCCTCGGCGCGCGGTCGCGCATCTGCCATTCCGGCCAGTTCCATCGGGGTCATCACGTTTTCGAGCGCGGTCATGGTAGGCAGCAAGTGAAAGGCCTGCAGCACGATCCCGATCCGGCCGCGCCGAGCGGCGGCCAGGGCGTCTTCGTTCAATGCGGCAAAATCGGCACCGGCGATGTGCAGCTTGCCCGATGTGGCCCGCTCAAGTCCGGATAGCAGCGCCATCAGGCTGCTTTTTCCCGAGCCTGACGGGCCGAGCAGGGCAAGCGTCTGGCCTTGCTGCACGGCAAGGTCGATCCCGCGCAGGATCTCCACCGCGCTGCTGCCTTCGCCAAAGGTTAGGGTGAGATCGGATGCCTGAATGGCCAAGGGGGGACTTGTCACTGCGCCGGGATGCCATAGCTAGGGGGTGGAGCCAAGGAGGTTGCACGATGAAATGGAAATTGCCGCTCGCACTTGCAACCCTGGCGCTTGCCGCCTGCGGGCAGGATCAGCCTCCCCCCGTTCCCGTGGCCAGCGATCCGGCGCAAATGCCCGCACTGCCGGTGGTGGGTGAGGAAGTGGCGATCCTTGCCCTGGGAGACAGCCTGTTCGCCGGATATGGGCTGGATCCGGGGCAGAGCTATCCGGCCCGGCTGGAAGCGGCGCTGCGCGCGCGCGGGATCAACGCCCGGATCGTCAACGCCGGGGTTTCGGGCGATACCACCGCCGACGGGCTGGCGCGGATCGACTTTGCGCTCGATAGTCTCAAGCGTCCGCCGGCGCTGGTGCTGGTCAGCCTGGGCGGCAACGATATGCTGCGTGCCGTCCCGCCCGAACAGACCCGCGCCAATATCGATGCGCTGCTGGGCAAGCTCGAACACCGCAAAGTGCCGGTTCTGGTGCTGGGAATGAAGGCCGCGCCCAACCTTGGCCCGGACTATCAGCGCGCTTTCGATGCGCTCTATCCCGAACTGACAAGGAAACACGGCGCAGAGCTGGTGCCGTTCTTTCTTGAACCGGTTTACGACAAGCCGCAGCTGCTCCAGCCCGATCACATTCACCCGACACTGCAAGGGATCGACGCGCTGGTTGGATCGACGGTGGACCGGGTGGCGGGGGCCTTGCCCGCCAAGGCTGTCAAAGCCGCTCCGCCCGCCCCTCGCTGACCCGCCAGGCTGCCGCCTCGCCCAGGATCGCCGCGAAGGGGGCGGGTTCGGTGCCGGTCAGCCAAACCTGCGCGCGCCCCGCGCGCAGCCGCTCGAACAGCGCCTCGCGGCGCAGCGGATCGAGGTGTGCCGCCACTTCGTCAAGCAGCAGCAGCCCCGGACGGGTCGGATCGAGCAGGTCGGCGTGGGCCAGGGTGATCGCGATCAGCATGGCCTTTTGCTCGCCGGTCGAGCATTCGGCGGCGGGCATGGCCTTGCTCGCCATCGTTACGGCCAGTTCGTCGCGGTGCGGCCCGGTCAGGGTCCGTCCGGCGGCGCGGTCGCGGCGGCGTGTGGCGGCAAGGGCGGCGGCAAGTTCTCCCGCTTCGAGCGGACCGCCGGCCTGGTAGTGCAGCTCGGGCCGGGCGAAGGGTGCATCGGGCAGGGCGGCGAGTGCCGCGCCAAGCTGCTCCACCAGCCGCGCCCGTGCCTGCGCAACCAGAGCACCCGCCTCGGCCAGCTGGGCCTCGATTGCATCGAGCCAGGCCGGATCGGGTTCGGCGTCGGCAGCCAGCAAGCGGTTGCGTTCGCGCAGCGCGGCCTCGGCCCGCGCGGCGATCCGGGCATGGCCCGGCTCAAGCGCCAGCACCAGCCGGTCGAGAAAACGCCGCCGCGATCCCGCGCCCTCGGCGAAGAGGCGGTCCATCGCCGGGGTCAGCCAGCCGATCGAAAGCCACTCTCCCAGCCGTACCGCAGGCACCTCGGCGCCGTTGACCTGAACGGTGCGGCGCCCCGGCCGGTCTGGCACAAGCCCGGTGCCCAGCCGGACCGCCTCGCCCAGATCGGCGCTGACCGCGAAACCGCCGCTGCCCTGTTGTGAGGGCAGATCGGCGAGCGCCGCGCGGCGCAGCCCGCGCCCCGGGGCCAGCAGCGACAGCGCTTCGAGCACATTGGTCTTTCCGGCGCCGTTTTCCCCGACCAGCAGGTTGAAATGGGCCGTCCCTTCCAGCCGGGTGGCGAGATGGTTGCGGAAGCCGGTAAGAGTGATGCGATCGAGCGCCATGAGCCGATCCAGCGATAGAATGGGCGCGGTGTCGCTGTCACGCGAAAGCGCATTCCTGAAAGTTGGTGAAAAATCCCACTAGTTGTTACTTGCAAACGGCTGCGAAATCCGTTCACCAAGCAGAAAGCTTGGATTTCTGCGAGTTTCCGCAAATTGGCACGGCATCTGCAAACAGTCTGGCATCCGCGGAACCAAACGCGGAACCCAATTCAACGAGGAAATGACCATGACTGCTTTTGACATTATCGCCAACCGCCTGACCGCTGCGGTCTCCGCGCTTGCCCTTTCGCTGGTGCTTGTCACCGGCACGATGACCACCCCGGCGACGGCCTATGCCCAGACCGCCTATGTGGGTGTCGTGGCGTGAGCGCGCTCGATCGCCAAGGCGGCATGAACAGCCCCGCAGGCGGCGGCTTCCGCCTCGGCAAGGACAACGCAAAGCTGATGGGCGTGTGCTCGGGGATCGCCAACCATTTCGGCTGGGACGTCACCCTGGTCCGCATCGCCTGGGTGGTTGCCACTCTGGTCGGCGTCGGCTCGCTGATCCCGATCTACCTCGCGATCGGCCTCATCGCCGATTGACGGGAATCGCCGGTGAGGTCCTGCCCCGCAAGGGCGGGACCTATACCGCGTCAGCCTTGGCAAAAGGCGAAAAGTCGGTCCCCGTGTCGAACACGTCGACCCCTTCGCGGGCCTTGAGATAGCCCACAACGGCATAGGTCACCGGGGTCAGCAGCGCTTCCCACAGCACCTTTAGCGCCCAGTTGGTGACCATCACCGTCAGCACCTGCTGCTGCGACCAGATTCCCCAGAACGCCACCGGATAGAAGATCAGGCTGTCGACCGCCTGCCCGAACAGGGTCGATCCGATCGTCCGGCTCCACAGATGCCTGCCTCCGGTCAGCAGCTTCATCTTTGCCATCACGAAGCTGTTGACGAATTCCCCCGCCCAGAACGCCGTGACCGAGGCGGCAACGATCCGCCAGGTATTGCCGAACACGCTTTCGTAAGCGACCTGTCCGTTCCAGCCCTCGGCCGGGGGCAGGGCGACCACGACAGTGCTCATGAAGGCCATGAACAGCATCGCGGCAAACCCGGTCCACACGCAGCGCCGGGCATTGGCATAGCCGTAAACCTCGGTCAGCACGTCGCCCAGCACATAGGAGACCGGGAAGAACAGGATCCCGGCGCCGAAAGTGTAGCCCCACAGTGTTGCCAGCTTTGCCGCCCCGATCAGGTTGGATAGCAGCAGGATCGCGACGAAGGCCGCCATCAGATAGTCGAAGTAGCGGAAATGGCGGCGCGCACCGGCCTGGCCGTCGATACGGGAAAGTTCCTGGCTCATGGTGCCCTTGCTAACCGGTGTTTGCGCGGCGCGCAAAGCATGCTTATGGCAAGCGCGGCGCGCGCCCGTAGCTCAGCTGGATAGAGCACCTGCCTTCTAAGCTGGTGGTCGCAGGTTCGAATCCTGCCGGGCGCGCCATTCCGCGTGATCGCCGTCACGGCAATGTCATGGGCCTTGGGGCAAGGGTCGGTGCGCGACCCGACCCGGCGGCCTCCCTGCCGGGCAACTTGCCCCGGCGCGTGGCGAATGCGCCGGGGCGTCTTTTCAGCCCCGCGCCGCGCTGTCGAGCCGCTCGCCATCGACCGGATATCCGGCATCGGGGGGGATCAGCAGCCAGGGTTCCCCGTCGCGCAGTTCCATGAACGGGGTGATCATCCGCACCGGATAGGCGGCGACATGGCTCAGCGCCTCGGCATAGCTGGCGAACAGGGCCAGCCGTTCGAGGTTGCGGCGGGTCGGGAAGATCACCTTGATCTCGCCGCGATCGGCCATGCCGAGTGCCTCGGCCGCCCCGGCCCAGAACAGCCGGGTATTTTCGGTCGCGTCGACCAGCAGCTCAACCGCGCCGGTGCCAAGATCGGCCAGGTAAAAGCGGGTGTCGAACACCCGGATCTCGCGGTGCTTGGGCCGCCAGCGGGCGAAGGGTACCAAGGCTTCGAGGTCCAGCGTCCAGCCCATTTCCTCAAGCACCGGTGCCAGTTCGCCGCGCTCGAGCAGCAATGCGCGCGCGTGCCGTGCATCATCAAGGCCCGGTTGCTGGTGCAAGCCCACGACCAGCCCCGTTTCCTCAAGCGTTTCGCGCACCGCTGCGATCCGCGCTGCCAGCTCGTCGAGCGCGCCCTCATCGTCCGCGCCGTGCGCGCGGGCCAGATCGCGGTCTGCATCGTCGACCCGCCCGCCGGGAAACACCGCCGCCCCTCCCGCAAAGCGCATTTCCTTGGCGCGCTGAACCATCAGCAGTTGCGGTGCTCCGCCCGCCGGATCACGCCGAAAGATCACCAGCGTTGCGGCCGGGGTTGCGGGCGGCGGCTCGCCGCTTTGGTCAAAATATCGTTCGAGGGTCATCGCCGCGCAGGTTGCAGGGAGCAATCACGGTTTGGCAAGGGCAAACACCTTGGTCTGCCACCCTGACTTGTCGGAACATTTTACATCCGCGGAATGGTTGCGCGCGCCTTCATATTTCAAGCGATTGAAAAATAGCTCTTTGCTTGATCTGGCACGAACCATGCAAAGATTGGATCACCCAAAGCAGTCTCGAATGAGGCGGGGCCGCACCCTGGTCTCCGCGGTCCCGCCTCCCCGAGCCTCCCTGTCTTCCCTGGTTCCCTGTCAAGCTTTCCTTGAGGATTCGCCGCTAGTTTCCGCCTGTCGGGCACATGCCGCAGGGGGCGGCAATGGCCTGCTTTTTGGGGGCGGGTTTGACAGGACTCGCGAAGCAGTATCGGGATCGGCGCAAGTCGAGGCTGTTCGGGCCCATCGTGGTGATGGCGCTCGGCGCCGCGCTGTTGCTCGTGGCGCTCGCGGTGTTCCTGCTCCACCGGTTCGACGCCGCCGCCGCCGAGCGCGAACAGCACATGGTGGAAAACGGGCTTGAGCGCCAGTTGCACGAATTCGATGCCGTGATCGTTCCCCAGGTCAACTGGGACGATGCGGTCATGAAGCTTGACCACCGGTTCGACCCCGCCTGGGCGGATTTCAATGTCGGCAATTATCTCTACACTTTCAACGGCTTCACCCGGGCGTTCATCGTCGATGGCGAGGGCAAGCCGTTCTATGCCTCGATCGACGGAGAGCGGGTGGGAACCGAAAATTTTGCACGGTTCTCGGCGATCGCGGCGCAATTGCTTCCGCAAATTCGCAAGGCCGAAGCCGCGCGGCCCGCGCTCAAGCCCCGTCCTGGCAAGGACAATATTCTGACCGAACCGATCCAGGCCAACGGCTTCGCGAAAGTCGATGGTCAGGTCTATCTGGTGGTGGCGACGCTGGTGCAACCGGACTTCGGCCGGATTCTGCCCCGCCACGCCCGTGCGCCGGTTACCTTCACCGCCCTGCCGTTCGATGCCGCCATGCTCAAGGCCTTTTCCGAACGCTATCTGCTCGATCGGCTCGAACTGGTTGCTCCTGGCCGTTCGCCGGAAAGCGGCGCGCAGGTCGCGCTGCTTTCGCCCAAGGGACAGGCACTCGCGCTGCTAACCTGGCAACCGCGCGAGCCTGGAACGATGCTGCTCGATCAATTGCGGCTGCCGATGCTCGGCGTTCTCGCCCTGATTGCCTTCACCGCTTTCACGATCGTGCGGCGCGGGTCGCGGGTGCTTAATGAGCTGTTCGCCAGCGAAGCGCGCGCGCGCGAGCTGGCCCTGCATGATACGCTTACCGGTCTGCCCAACCGCGCGAAGCTGTTTGAGCGGCTGGGGGCGCTGCTTGGGCAGATCGACGGAAAGGGCCGGGCCGTGGCGGTGCTGTGCGTCGATCTCGATCGGTTCAAGGATGTCAACGACACTCTCGGCCACGGTGCGGGCGATGTGTTGATCGAGCAGGTTGCCGAGCGGCTGCGCCGGGTCTGCGCCGATGCGGCGCTGATTTCGCGGCTGGGCGGGGATGAATTCGTTGTTATCTGCGACAAGAGTTCGCGCGAGTGGGTTGAGGCCATGGGCCTGCGGATCCTCACCGCAGTGCGCGAACCGGTCGCGAGCGCCTATGGCAAGATCGAGGCGTCGTGCTCTATCGGCATGGCGATCATCGACGATGCCGGTGTCGCCCCCGGCGAGGCGCTGCGCCGCGCGGACCTGGCGCTATATCGCTCGAAAGAGCTGGGACGGATGCAGGCCAGCTTCTTCGAACCGGCCATGGACAATGCACTGCGCGAACGGCGCGTGCTTGAGGCTGACCTGCGCCTTGCCCTGAACCGCGACCAGCTCGATATGGTCTATCAGCCCCAGGTCGACGAGGCCGGGCGGGTCATCGCCTATGAAGCGCTGGTGCGCTGGAATCACCCCGAGCGCGGCGTGATCCCGCCAGCGGTCTTCGTGCCGCTGGCCGAGGAAAGCGGCTTGATCCAGCCGCTGGGGGAATTCGTTCTGCGCCGGGTTTTTGCCGAGACGGCGGCCTGGAAGGACAAGCGGATCGCGATCAACGTCTCGCCCTTGCAGATCCGTCTGCCGGGTTTCGTCGCACTGGTGACGCGTCTTGCGGCCAGGGCTGGGGCCGATCCCGCCCGCTATGAGATCGAGCTGACCGAAACCGCGCTGCTGGCGGACGGCCCGGTCACCGCAGCCAATTTTACCGCGCTCAAGCGTCTGGGGCTTACCATTGCGCTCGACGATTTCGGCACTGGCTATTCAAGCCTGTCGGTGCTGCAACGCTTTCCGGTCGACAAGATCAAGATCGACCGCGCCTTCGTCGGCCGCATGGAGGAAAGCGCCGAATCCGAAGCGCTGGTCGAAGCGATCATCAAACTGGCCGACGCGCTCGATCTGGCGGTGATCGCCGAGGGGGTGGAAACCGAAGAGCAGATGGCGCGGCTTGGCGCGCTGGGATGCCACGAATTCCAGGGACACCTGACCGGCCTGCCAACTTCAGCGGCAGCGATCGAGGCGGATCGCTTGCGCGCGCGGCGGATCAGGCGGCGGGCGTAAGCCCGGCGGCGGCGACCAGTTCCTGAAGCTCGCCAGCCTCGTACATTTCCATCATGATGTCGCTGCCGCCGACGAATTCACCCATGATGTAGAGCTGGGGAATGGTCGGCCAGTCGGAAAATTCCTTGATCCCCTGGCGTACCTCCATGTCCTGCAACACGTCGACACCTTCGTAGGGGACGCCAAGATGTTCGAGGATAGCCACCGCGCGGCTCGAAAAGCCGCACTGCGGGAACAGCGGGGTTCCCTTCATGAACAGCACCACCGGATTGGCGCCGACGATCTGGGCAATGCGGGTCTGGGTATCGGACATCGGTTCGGCTCCTTGCCGCCTCAGGTGGGGACGGCGGTGGTCAGTTGCAAGGCGTGGAGTTCACCGCCCATCCGCCCGCCCAGCGCCGCATAGACCAGCTTGTGCTGGGCAATGCGCGGCTTTCCGGCGAACTGGGCGGAAACCACGTGGGCAGCGTAGTGATCGCCATCACCGGCAAGGTCGGTGATGGTGACCTGGGCATCGGGCAGGGCGGCACGGATCATCGCCTCGATATCGGCGGCCCGCATCGCCATGCTTCAGGCCTCGCCCATCAACTGGCGCCGGGCCTCGACCGATTTGGCGTCGAGCGCGGCGCGGATATCGGCCTCGCTCACATCGAGCCCGGCGGAAACCAGATCGCCGAGCAGCTTGCGCACCACGTCCTCGTCGCCGGCCTCCTCGAAATCGGCCTGAACCACGGCCTTGGCATAGGCTTCGGCCTCTACCGCCGAAAGGCCCATGCGTTCCGCCGCCCATTGACCCAGCAGGCGGTTGCGACGCGCCTGGACGCGAAAGTGCATATCCTCGTCGCGGGCGAATTTGGCCTCTTCGGCGCGCTCGCGGTCATTGAAGTCGGTCATGGCAGTCCCTTGGATGGCAGCGGTGCGTTCAGCCGACCGGTTTGGCCGGCGGCGGCACCTGATAGGAATCGTGGCAGCCCTTACACGCCGCGGCGGTCGAGGCAAGCGCCGCGGCGAAGGCGTCCTTGTCTTCGGCCGCAGCAGCAGCGGCAAGAGACTTGGTTGCACTGGAAAAGGCCGCGGATTTGGAGGCGAAATCGGCCGGGTTGGTCCAGGCTTCGGGCCGGGTGCGGCTGATTTCGCCCCGGGTGCTGGCCGGGAACAGCGCTGGCATGACCTGGGCCCATTTGGCTAGGCCCGTGGCCGCAAAGGTCAGGCTTTTCAGCGGCATGCCGTTGGTGCTGCCGCCGCGCAGGAGGTTAAGCGAGGTGGCGGCCATGTCCATCCCGGCCTGGCGCGCGGCAACAAGCTGCGCGGGACTAGGTCCGGCGGGGGCGGACACGGGCCGGGCCAGCGCTCCAGCGGCGGTTGCGGCCAGGGCGGCGGCGGCGATCAGGCGGGCGGGCTTCATTGCTCTTCGCCCCGATCCATTGTCACCACCACCTTGCCGATCGCCTTGCGGTCAGCCAGCAGCTGGATGGCTTCGTCCCCGCGTTCGAGCGGGAAGGTGGCGGAAACGCGCGGGTTGATCTTTCTTGCCTTGAGCAGTTCGAACAGCTTGGCGATATGCGCGGCATTGGCCTTGGGATCGCGCGCGGCGAAGGCGCCCCAGAATACCCCGCAGACATCGCAGCTCTTGAGCAGGGTGAGGTTGAGCGGCAGCCTGGCGATCCCCGCCGGAAAGCCGACCACGCAGAACCGCCCTTCCCAGGCGATCGAGCGCAGCGCCGGTTCGGAATAGTCACCCCCGACGATATCGTAGATCACGTTGGCGCCATCGGGGCCGCAGGCCGCCTTGAAGGCCTCGGCCAGCGCCTTGGACTGGTCCTTGTCGAACGGAGCGCGGGGATAGATCACCACCTCGTCCGCGCCGTGCTCGCGGGCGGCCGCAGCCTTTTCCTCGCTCGAAACCGCCGCCACCACGCGCGCGCCATAGGCCTTGCCCAGCTCTACCGCCGAAAGCCCGACTCCGCCGGCCGCGCCCAGCACCAGCAGGGTATCCCCGGCCTTGAGGTGCCCGCGATCGAGCAGCCCGTGCATGTTGGTGCCATAGGTCATCAGCAGCGAGGCGCCGGTCTCGAAGCTGACGCCGTCGGGCAGCGGAAACAACTTTGCCGCGTCGGCCAGAACTTCGGTGGCAAGCCCGCCGTTGCCCATCATGGCGATTACCCGGTCGCCCGGCTGCCACTGGCTGACGCCTTCGCCCACCGCCTCGATCACGCCCGAAAGCTCGCCGCCCGGGGCGAAGGGGCGCGGGGGCTTGAACTGATACATATCGCGGATGATCAGCACGTCGGGATAGTTGATCGCGCAGGCCCGAACCGCGATCCGCACCTGGCCGGGGCCGGGCTGGGGGCTTTCGAGTTCGTCGAGGGTCAGGGTTTCGGGCCCACCGATCGCGTGGCTGCGCAATGCCTTCATGCTGCGACTACTCCCTTGTTGAGCCAGGGCATCGTGGCCCCGGCTTCCTTTTCGTAGGCCGATATGGCCGCATCGCGGGCCAGCGTCAGCCCGACCTCGTCAAGCCCACCCAGCAGGCAGTGCTTGCGGAACGGATCGATCTCGAAAGTGAAACGATCCTGGAACGGGGTTGTGACGGTCTGGCTTTCGAGATCGATATGCACCGGATCGGTCTGGGCCACTTCCATAAGCCGGTCGATCGCCGCCTGGGGCAGGACCACGGTGAGGATCCCGTTCTTGAAGGCATTGCCCGAGAAGATGTCGGAAAAGCTCGGCGCGATCACCGCCTTGATGCCCAGATCCATCAGCGCCCAGGCGGCGTGTTCGCGGCTCGATCCGCAGCCGAAATTGTCGCCCGCGATGAGGATCGGGGCGCCCTTGAACGTCTCGCTGTCAAACAGGTTGGCGGGATCCTGGCGCAGCGTCTCGAACGCGCCCTTGCCCATCCCCTCGCGGGTGATGGTCTTGAGCCAGTGCGCCGGGATGATCACGTCGGTATCGACGTTCTTGGCGCCAAACGGGATTGCCCGGCCCTCAACCTGGTTGAGCGGCTCCATCAATCGGTCTCCGGCGCGTCTTCGGGGCGGGAAGGCGGAGAAGTGGGCTTCTTCGCCTGCTCCTTGCGGCGCGAGGCGTAGAGCAGCGCCGCGGCGAGCGCCGCCGATCCGATTGCGGCACCTGCCAGCGCGGCCTTGCCAGTCCATCCGGACTTCTCGCCCTTTTCGGGCTTTTCGGGTTTGTCGGTCATGATCCTGTTATGTGGGTCGTGGGTTGCACATGCAAGGGGCGCCGCTCAACCAAGTTCCCGTACATCGGCCAATTCCCGCACATCGGTAAGCCGACCGGTTACCGCGGCGGCGGCGGCCATCGCCGGAGAGACGAGGTGGGTACGGCTGCCGGGGCCCTGCCGGCCGACGAAGTTGCGGTTGCTGGTCGAAGCGCAGCGTTCACCGGCGGGAACCTTGTCCGGGTTCATGCCCAGGCAGGCCGAACAGCCAGGCTCGCGCCATTCGAGTCCCGCCTCGATGAAGATCCGGTCGAGCCCTTCGGCCTCGGCCTGGCGCTTGACCAGCCCGGAACCCGGCACCACGATTGCCCAGCGCACGTTTGCTGCCTTTGTCCGCCCCTTGAGCACCCTTGCAGCGGCTCTCAAGTCCTCTATGCGGCTGTTGGTGCACGATCCGATGAACACGTTCTGCACTTCCACATCCTGCATCGGCGTGCCCGGCGTCAGGCCCATATAGGCCAGGCTCTTGGCTGCGGCTTCCTGCTTGGATGGATCGGCGAAGTCTTCGGGTGAGGGGACCGTGCCGGTGATCGCCACGGTATCTTCCGGGCTGGTGCCCCAGGTGACGGTGGGAGCGATGTCGGCGGCTTCGATCACAACCACCTTGTCGTAAGTGGCACCCGGATCGGTGGCGAGGCTCTTCCACCAGGCCACGGCCGCATCCCAGTCTGCGCCCTTGGGGGCATAGGGGCGGCCCTTGACGTAAGCGAAAGTCTTGTCATCCGGCGCGATCAGCCCGGCGCGCGCGCCGTGTTCGATTGCCATGTTGGATACCGTCAGTCGCCCTTCGACACTGAGATCGCGGATCGCCTCGCCAGTATATTCGATCACATAGCCGGTGCCGCCCGAAGCGCGCAGCACTCCGCAGATGTGCAGCACCAGATCCTTGGCCGAAACGCCCGCGCCAAGCTGGCCCTCGACCCGCACTTCCATCGTTTTGGAACGGCTGAGCAGCAGGGTCTGCGTTGCCAGCACATGCTCGACCTCGCTGGTGCCGATCCCGAAGGCCAGCGCGCCCAGCCCGCCGTGGCAGGCGGTGTGGCTATCGCCGCAGACGATCGTTGCGCCGGGGAGCGAAAAGCCCTGTTCCGGGCCAACCACATGAACGATCCCCTGCTCGGCATCGGCATCGCCGATCAGGCGCACGCCGAATTCCGGCGCGTTGCGCTCCAGCGCGGCCAGCTGCTGCGCGCTTTCCGGATCGGCGATCGGAATGCGATGGCCGGCAGAGTCGCGCCGCGCGGTGGTCGGCAGGTTGTGATCGGGCACCGCCAGGGTCAGGTCAGGACGGCGCACCTTGCGCCCCGAAAGGCGCAGCGCCTCAAAAGCCTGCGGGCTGGTCACCTCGTGAACCAGATGGCGGTCGATGTAGATCAGGCAGGTCCCGTCCTCGCGGCGCTCGACCACGTGGGCGTCCCAGATCTTTTCGTAAAGCGTGCGCGGTTTGCCTGTCGTCATGCCACGCGCCTAGGAAGACAGGGCGAGTCTGGCAAGCGCGAAACGGGGCGAAGCAGGCCTTCGCCCCGGCGTATCGGATCAGCCGCGATGGTGATCGCGATCGTGACGCTCGTTGCGCAGGCGGTGGCGCAGCTTTTCGATCCGGCGTTCGATCGTCGAAGCCTCGGCGGGGCTCAGCCCGTTGGCGTTGTAGCGGCGATAGAGCGCCTTGAGCTCGCGCATCTCCTGGC
>JAKOWQ010000250.1 GCA_029781465.1 Pseudomonadota bacterium | reverse complement strand
GCTCGGTACCTGGTCGCGCCAGTACCGCGAAGCAGAAGACGCCGGACGCGATGAGAACATGGACCGGGTGATCGACTGGCTTGAGGAGAACATGCCCGCAGGCGATGACAGTCTGGGCGTGGTCCACGGCGATTTCCGCATCGACAACATGATCTTCCACCCCACCGAGCCGCGGGTGATCGCGGTGCTCGACTGGGAACTGTCAACGCTGGGGCACACCGGATCGGATTTTGCCTATCACGCGATGATGTACCACATGCCGCCGCATATCGTCGCGGGACTGGGGGGCAATCCACTGCCCGCCGGGGTGCCGGACGAACAGGCCTATCTCGCCGCCTACTGCGCGCGGACGGGCCGCGATGCCATGCCCGATTACGGCTACTATCTGGCCTTCAACTTCTTCCGCCTGGCCGCGATCTTCCACGGGATCAAAGCCCGCGTGATCCGCGGCACCGCTTCGTCGGCCAACGCCGCAGAGCGCGCCAAGGCCTTCCCCGAGCTTGCCCAAATTGCCTGGAGCCTGGCCAACAGCGCCCAGTAACGAGAGGAGAAACCCCATGTCCATGCCCGTGCCGCCTTCGGGCCGACGCGCCGATCTGTCCGGGATAACGCCGCGCCAGTCGATGCTGGCGATCCTTGTACTCAGCATCAACTTTGGGGTGGTCTTCTTCGATCGCAACGCGGTCGGCTTTCTGGTGCCTTTCATCCAGAAGGACCTCGATCTCAACAATACCGAGATCGGCGCGCTGGCCGGATCGCTGGCGCTGACCTGGGCGCTGTCGGGCTACTTCATCGGGCACCTGGCCGATCAGATCGGGCGGCGCAAGCTGATCGTCATGGTGGCGACGGCGATCTTTTCACTGTCCTCGTTCATCTCGGGCCTGGCCTGGTCGTTCGCGACCATGCTTGTGGCGCGGCTGCTGATGGGACTTGCGGAAGGCGGGGTGATGCCGGTCAGCCAGTCACTGACGGCCGATCTGGTTTCCGAGAAGCGCCGCGGGTTGGCCATGGGCGCGATGCAGGCCTTCGGTTCGAACCTGTTTGGCGGGATGATCGCCCCGCTGGTGCTGGTTGGGCTGGCAACCCAGTTCGGCTGGCGCACAACCTTTTACCTGACGGCGATACCGGGGCTGATCTCG